>JAGOXN010000410.1 GCA_018059685.1 Steroidobacteraceae bacterium
GGACCGCAGCTTCCTGCTCGAGGGCACGCTCGCGCCCCGCGGCACCACGCCCCCTGAACTCGCGCGCTCCCTCGCCCTGCTCGGTCCGGCCGATGCCGCCGGACGCCGGCCGGTGAGCGTGAGCGGCACGCTCTGACGCATCCTCCGTGCGCCGTGCGGCGCACGGGATCGACGCCTCATTCGTGCCGCAACGCGTCGATCGGATTCAGCGCCGCGGCGCTGCGCGCCGGAAAGTAGCCGAAGATCACGCCGATCAGGCCCGAGACGCCGAACGCAAGCAGGTTGACCCGCGGGTCGAACAGGAACGGCACGCCGACCACCGGCGCGAGCAGCCAGGTCGCGAGCAGCGCGAGCAGCAGGCCGAGCAGGCCACCGAGGCACGCGAGCACGATTGCCTCGACGAGGAACTGCAGCAGCACTTCGCTCGCCACGGCGCCAATCGCGAGGCGAATGCCGATTTCGCGGGTCCGCTCGGTCACCGACACGAGCATGATGTTCATGATGCCGATGCCGCCAACGAGCAGGCTCACGGCGGCCACCGCGCCGAGCAGCGAGGTCATGATGCGCGTCGTCCCCTGTAGAGTCTCGGCGATCTGTGCGGTGTCGAAGATGTTGAAGTCGTCCCGCTTGGCGCCACGGATGTTGCGCCGCTCGCGCAGCAGCGCCTGTATCGAAGCCGTCACCGTCGCCGTGTCATAGGCGGGGTCCACCTGCACCATCACCTGCCGCACGTCGCGGTTACCCGTCATGCGCCGCTGCACCGTCTTGAACGGCATGATCACCACGTCGTCGAGGTCCTGCCCGAACCCTCCCTGGCCACGCCGGTCGAGCGTGCCAATCACGTCGCAGGTCAGGTCACGCAGGCGGATGCGCTGGCCGACCGGGTCCTCGTCACGGAACAGGTTGCCCCGCACGGTCGCGCCGACGATGCACACCGCCTTGCCGGCCTGCTCTTCCGCCGGCGTGAACACGCGGCCCGAGGTGAGCGCCCAGCCTTGCGCCGTGAAATAGTCATCCGTCGTGCCGTAAACGGTCGTGGCCCAGTTGGCTGCGTTGCGCACCGCCGTGGCGGAGGCCTGCATCAATGGCACCACGACCACGACGCCGGCCACCTGCTCGCGGATGGCCGCGACGTCCTCGAGCTTGAAGGGCGGCGGCGGTCCGCCCCCGCCCCGGCCGAACCCCTGGCCCGGGCGTATCTGCAGCAGGTTCGCGCCGAGGTGGCTGATCTGGTCGCGCACCGCCGCCGTCGCGCCCTTGCCGAGCGTCACCATCGTGACGACCGCCGCGACGCCGATCACGATGCCGAGCACGGTGAGGAACGAGCGCAGCAGGTGGCGGCGGATCTCGCGCAGCGCGAGTACCACCGTCGGCCCGAGCACGCGCGAAATCACGGCCTGGGCTCCGTGCGTTCGACGAGACCGTCGCGGACGTGCACGATCGCGTGCGCGTACGCGGCCATCTCGGCCTCGTGCGTCACCATCAGGATCGTGATGCCGCGCGCGACGAATCCGCCGAGCAGTTCCATGATCTCGATCGAGCGCTCGGTGTCGAGATTTCCGGTCGGTTCGTCGGCGAGCAGCACCGCGGGTGCGGTGACGATGGCGCGGGCGATCGCCACGCGCTGCTGCTGGCCCCCCGAGAGCTCGGCCGGAGTGTGATCCCACCAGTCCGCGAGCCCGACCTGCTCGAGCGCGGCCATCGCCGCCGCGTGGCGCACCCGTGGCTTCTCGCCGCGATAGAGCAACGGCAGCTCCACGTTCTCGAGTGCGCTGGTGCGCGCGAGCAGGTTGAAGCCCTGGAACACGAAGCCGAGGTAGCGCCGCCTGAGCAGCGCGCGCTGGTCGCGGTCGAGCCGCTCGACGTGGACGCCCTTGAACAGGAACTCGCCGGAGGTCGGCGTGTCGAGGCAGCCGAGGATGTTCATCATCGTCGACTTGCCGGAGCCGGACGGACCCATCACGGCGACGAAGCTGCCGGCCTCGATGTCGAGGTCGACGCCACGGAGTGCGCGGAATTCCCCTGCGCCCGAGCCGAAGGTCCTGGTGACGCCACGCAGCCGGATCAGCGGCATCCCCGCGGCAAGGTCGCGCGCGTCGGCGCCAGCCATGCCAGGCGCGGCGCCCGTGCCGGCCCCGCCCGTCGCCCGTGGCGCCGCGCCTGCACCGGGACCCGGTGCCGACCGGTGGCCGTCATCCGCCACGCGCCGCCCCGCCCGGCTTGGCGCCACTGCCCTGCTCGCCAGCGAGCCGGCCGGTGATCACCTCGTCCCCGGGTTCGAGTTCGTCGCTCGCCACTTCCGTCTGGCTGCCGTTCGTGTCGCCCGTGCGCACGCTCACTGCGCGCGGCTCGCCATCGGTGCCGAGCACGAACACGCGCTGCGTGCTGCCGCGGCCGATGTCCACCTCGCGTTTCTGCGCGCTTGCCGTGCCGCGCGGCGGCCCGGGCGGCATGAGCACCTTGGTGACGCCGGTGCGCTCCTGCAGGCCGGTGTCGTCTGGAAAGAAACGCAGGGCCGCGTTCGGCACGAGCAGCACGTCGGTCTTCTCGCTCGTGACGATTTCCGCCGTCGCCGTCATGCCGGGCCGCAGGATGCCTTCCGGATTCTCGACCGCGAGCACGGCCGTGTATGAGACGACCGTGCTCGACGAACTGCTGCCCGCCGACGTGCCGCTGCCCGAACTGCCCGCGTTGGCGCCGAGGTCGACGCGCTCGACCTGCGCGGGAAACGTGCGGCCGGGGAACGCGTCCACCTGGAAGGTGGCGGCCTGGCCCGCGGCGACTTCGCCGACGTCGGCCTCGTCGACCTT
>JAGOXN010000411.1 GCA_018059685.1 Steroidobacteraceae bacterium
AGCGAGACGCAGGCCGCGAGGACGACGAAGGCGCTCTTGAGATGGGGCATGAGTGGATCACTCCTGTTTCGGACCGTGCCGGGCCAGGCTCGGCGGTGAACTGGCGCCCGGACCGCTGATGATCCGTCGACCGGAGCTTTGCAGGCAAGCGTGCTCGTGCGACCGGAGGTGGACCTGGAACGAGGTAGAATACGTGGATCGAGTTGCCTGAAGACCGATCTCACCCAGCGACTCTCAACCCAGCGACATTATCGAGGAGCAGGTCATGGACGAGAAGAAGGCCAAGCCCGACACCCCGGCATGGGGCACGCCCGCCGGCGCCAAACCCACCGAATCCAAGCTTGCGGCCGCCCAGCCGGGCGGGACGACCCCGCCCGCGTCCGGAGCCGCGCCTGCCGCAGCACCCGCCGGCGAGAATCCATACACGCAGTGGTACGAGGTCAAGAAGGGCGACACCCTGTGGAAGATCGCGAAGGAGTACTACGGCGACGGCAGCCTGTACCCCGAGATCTTCAAGGCCAACCAGGATGTGCTGTCCGACCCCGACAAGATCAAGGTCGGCCAGAAGCTCAGGATTCCCTGAATCGGACGCGACGATTCACCGGCACCACCAACGATCGAGACCAGGAGTTTCCAGATGAAGTCCCCAAGGATCCTCACGGCTTTCCTGACCATGGCTTTCTCGGCCCTGCTCCTCGCCGGCTGCGCCGGAAAGATGGAGCCCGCGCAGAAGGCCATCGGCGACATCGAGGCCGCCATCGCGGCCGCCGGACCCGATGCCGCGCAATACATCCCGGACCAACTGCAAGCCGTCACCGGCAAGCTCGCCGACCTGAAGACGAAGTTCGACCAGAAGGACTACAAGGGCGTGATCGCCGCCGCGCCGGGGCTGCTGACCGAAGCGCAGGGTCTCGCGGCTGCCGCGTCCTCGGCGAAGGAGGCTGCGCAGAAGGCTGCGCTCGAGGCGTTGAACGTCGAATGGTCGACGCTCTCGGCCGCGCTGCCCGCGGCCGTTGCGGCCGTGGAAAGTCGCGTAAACATCCTGTCGAAGTCGAAGAAGCTGCCCGCGAATCTCGATGCAACGACCTTCGAGTCCGTGAAGACCGGTCTCGCGGACGCCAGGTCGCTGTGGGACCAGGCTACGGCCGCGCAGGCGTCTGGAAACGTCGAGGCGGCCGTGAGCGCTGCTCGCCAGGTCAAGGAGAAGACCGACGCGGCGATGTCGGCGCTCGGCATGACCGCCGGCTGAGCAGGACCCGCCGGGTTCGCGAGGACGGGCCACCACCGGGTGGCCCGTTTTCTTTGCGGCGGGCGAGCCGTTTCCCGAGAATAGGCAGTCCCGACCCGGTCCTGCCCCACGGAGCCCCGCTGTGGCCACCTCACCTGCCGACCCGATGCCGACGAAGCGTTCCGCGCGCGCACTGAATCCGCTCGACCTGTACGAGGTCCGCGGCCTGCTGAGCGAAGACGAGCAGATGGTGCAGGACTCGGTGGCGCGCATGGTGGACGACAAGGTCCTGCCGATCATCCGGCAGCACTTCGAGGACCACACGTTCCCGCGCGAACTCGTCGGCGAGCTCGCGGGCCTCGGCCTCTTCGGCTGCTCGCTCACGGGCTACGGCTGCGCCGGGATGAACTCGGTGAGCTACGGGCTCATCTGCCAGGAACTCGAACGCGGCGATTCGGGCCTGCGCAGCTTCGTCTCGGTGCAGTCGAGCCTGTGCATGTACCCGATCCACGCCTACGGCAGCGAGGCGCAAAAGCAGCAATACCTGCCCCGCATGGCACGAGGCGAGCTGATCGGCTGCTTCGGACTCACCGAGCCCCATGGCGGCTCGGACCCGGCCAACATGAAGACGCACGCGAAGCGCCGCGGCCGTGACTGGATCATCAACGGCGCGAAGATGTGGATCACGAATTCACCGATCGCCGACCTGTGCGTGATCTGGGCGAAGACGGAGGATGGGATCCGGGGCTTCGTCGTCGAGCGCGGCACGCGCGGTCTCGCGACGCCGGAGATCGAGAAGAAGTTCTCGCTGCGCGCATCGTCGACGGGCGCGATCTTCCTCGAGGACGTCGTGGTGCCGGAGGAACAGATGCTTCCCGGCAGCGAAGTCGGCATCAAGGCGCCGCTGTCGTGCCTGACTCAGGCCCGCTACGGCATCACCTGGGGCGTGATCGGAGCTGCGCAGGCCTGCCTCGCCCAGGTGCTCGACTACACGCAGTCCCGCGTGCTCTTCGGCCGGCCGCTCGCGGCGACACAGGCGATACAGATGCGACTCGCCGACATGGCGCGGCGCATCACCACCGCGCAGCTGCTCTCGCTGCAGCTCGGCCGCCTCAAGGACCAGGGCGGGATGTCGCCCTCGCAAGTCTCGCTCGCGAAGTGGAACAACTGCCGCATGGCGCTCGACGTGGCGCGTGACGCGCGCGACATCCTCGGCGGCGCCGGGATCAGCGCCGAGTATGTCCCGATCCGCCACGCGCTCAACCTGGAGAGCGTCATCACCTACGAGGGCACGGAGACCATCCACCAGCTCACGATCGGCCGCGAACTCACCGGCATCAGCGCGTTCTAGGGAAAAGGGGAAAAGGGGACATTCTCGATTTCGCCATCGAATAGGGGACATTCTCGATTTCGAATCAGCGAAATCGAGAATGTCCCGGCGGGCTCTAAGCTGAAGTGCAACACATTGAAGAGGTTAATGTGTTGGCATGGTCAAGAACTATCAGCATGTTGGTATCGATGAGCGGATCCACATCCAAGTCCTGTTGGAGCGCGGGTTCACGGT
>JAGOXN010000090.1 GCA_018059685.1 Steroidobacteraceae bacterium
GCGACTTGTTGAGCAGGTCGGCGATGTTGAGCTTCGCGTCGGCGAGACAGGTCGAGATCTGGCCGACCATGTTCGGGACGTTGTCGTTCGCGATCGCGATGCGGTTCCCGCCGACCCGCGGCAGGACTGCCTCGGGAAAATTGACCGAATTGCGCACGTTGCCGTGCTCGAGGAAGTCGCGCAGGGTATCCGCGACCATGATCGCGCAGTTCTCCTCGGCCTCGCCGGTCGAGGCGCCGAGGTGCGGCAGCGCCACGACGCGCGGATGGTCCTTCACGGCCCGGGTCGGGAAGTCGCACACGTAGCCGGCGAGATGACCGCCATCGAGACCCGCGAGCACGGCCGCCTCGTCGACGATCGGCGCGCGCGCGAAATTGAGCACGACGCTGCCGCGATGCATGAGGCGGATGCGCGCCTCGTTCACGAGGCCGCGCGTGGCGTCGTTCAGTGGCACGTGCACCGTGACCATGTCCGAGCGCGCGAACAGGTCATCGAGGCTCAACGCCTGCTCGACGCCCGACGACAGCTGCCAGGCGCGCTGCACGGTGATCTGCGGGTCGTAGCCCAGCACCTTCATGCGCAGGCCGAGCGCCGCATTCGCCACCTCGACGCCGATGGCGCCGAGGCCCACGACGCCGAGCGTGCGGGCGGGCAGTTCGTGGCCGACGAACTGCTTCTTGCGCTTCTCGATCGCCCCCTCGATGGCGTGATCGTCGCCTTCGAGCGAACGGACGAAGCTCCACGCCTGGCAGATGTTGCGCGCCGCGAGGAACAGCCCCGCGAGCACGAGTTCCTTCACCGCGTTGGCGTTGGCGCCCGGCGCGTTGAACACCGGGATGCCGCGGCGGCTCATCTTCGCGACCGGGATGTTGTTCGTGCCAGCGCCTGCGCGGGCCACCGCGAGCACGCTCGACGGAACCTCCATCGAGTGCATGTCCGCGGATCGCAGCAGGATCGCGTCGGGATGGCCGATCTCGGAGGCGACCTCGTAGCTGTCGCGCGGCAGGCGCTCGAGTCCGCGCACCGAGATGTTGTTGAGCGTGAGGATCTTGAACGACATCGATCGCCTCTCCCGTCACCCGTGACGACGCTGGAACTCCGCCATGTACTGCACCAGCGCATCGACGCCGGCCATGGGCATGGCGTTGTAGATGCTCGCGCGCATGCCACCCACCGAGCGATGGCCCTCGAGCGCCACCAGGCCCGCGGCCTTCGCGCCGTCGAGGAACGGCTTGTCGAGCTCCGCGCTGGCCAGCACGAACGGCACGTTCATCCACGAACGGCAGTCGCGTGCGACCGGGTTGCGGTAGAAACCCGAGCCGTCGATCGCCCCGTAGAGCTTGTCCGCCTTGGCGCGGTTCAGACGCTCCATCGCCACGAGTCCGCCCTGGCGCTTGAGCCACTGGAAGACGACGCCCGCGACGTACCAGGAATAGGTGGCCGGCGTGTTGAGCATCGAGCCGTCTGCGGCCATCGCTTTCCAGTCGAAGACGGTCGGCACGTCCGCACGTGCCCGACCGAGGAGATCCTCGCGCACGATCACCACCACGAGACCTGCAGGCCCGATGTTCTTCTGTGCTCCGGCGTAGATCACGCCGTAGCGGCTCACATCGATCGGACGCGAGAGAATGGTCGAGGACATGTCAGCGACCAGCGGCACGTCGCCCACTTCGGGCACGGCGTGGAACTCGACGCCGCCGATGGTCTCGTTCGGCGTGTAATGCACGTAGGCTGCGCCCGCCGTGAGCTTCCAGTCCGAAGGGGGCGGGATCGAGGCGTAGCTGCCGCCGGCGTCTGCCGCGACGTTGACCCGGCAGTAGCGCTTCGCCTCGCCGATCGCCTTCTTCGACCAGGCGCCGGTGTTCACGTAGTCCGCTACCGCGTCAGGCCGGGTGAGATTGAGCGGGACGGCGGCGAACTGGGCGGTGGCGCCGCCCTGCAGGAACAGCACCTTGTAGTTCGCGGGCACCGCGAGCAGCTCGCGGAGGTCCGCCTCCGCCTGCTGCGCGATGCCGACGAAGGCCTTGCCGCGGTGACTCATCTCCATCACCGACATCCCGTGGCCATGCCAGTCGAGCATCTCGTCGCGCAGCTGCCCGAGGACCTCCGCCGGAAGCGCCGCCGGACCCGCACTGAAATTGAACACCCGACTCATGACAACCCGCTCTCCACGTCCGGATGGATACCCTGCCCGTCTTCCACGCCCATTGCGCCGGCGACCTCGACCGTGCCCTCGTCCTCGCCGTTCTCGGGCTCGACCGCGTCCACGCCGATGAGGCGCTCACCGTCGTCGAGACGGATCAGGCGCACACCCTGCGTGTTGCGCCCGAGCACCGAGATCTCGCCTGCGCGCGTGCGCACCAGCGTCCCGTTCGAACTCATCAGCATCAGCTCGTCGGTCGTCGCCACCTGGATTGCCGCGACCAGCCGGCCGTTGCGTTCCGAGGTCTGCATCGCGATGACACCCTGGCCACTGCGGCCCTGCACGGGGAATTCCCCGACCGGCGTGAGCTTGCCGAAACCGTTTTCCGAGGCCGTGAGGACGAGGCCGTCCGGGTCGGGAATGATCAGCGAGATGACGTCCTCGTCCTCCGGCAGGCGGATGCCCCTCACGCCTGCGGCCGTGCGACCCATGGCACGCACGTCGTCTTCCCGGAAACGGATCGCCTTGCCGCCGGAGGAACAGAGCATGACGTCCTGGCTGCCGTCGGTGATCGCGACGCCGACGAGCTTGTCGCCCGGGTCGAGGCCCACGGCGATGATGCCGGCGGCCCGCGGGCGCGAGAACGCCGCAAGCGGCGTCTTCTTGACCGTGCCGGCCGCCGTCGCCATGAACACGAAGCGGTCCTCCTCGTACTCGCGGATCGGCAGCACCGCGGTGATGCGTTCGCCCTCGTCGAGCGGCAGCAGATTCACGATCGGCTTGCCGCGCGAGCCGCGGCCCGCCTGGGGCAGGCGGTAAACCTTGAGCCAGTAGAGCTGGCCCAGGTTCGAGAAGCAGAGCAGCGTGTCGTGGGTGTTGGCCACGAACAGCTTGTCGACGAAATCCTCGTCCTTCACTGCGGTTGCCGACTTGCCCCGTCCACCGCGGCCCTGTGCGCGGTACTCGCTCACGGGCTGCGCCTTGGCGTAGCCGCCGTGCGAGAGCGTCACGACCACGTCCTGCGGCGTGATGAGGTCCTCGATGGTGAGATCGGACTCGTCCGTCTCGATCCGCGTGCGCCGTGCGTCGCCGTACTGGTCGCGGATCTCGAGAAGTTCCTTGCGGATCACGCCGAGCAGGCGTTCCGGGCGCGCGAGGATGTCGCAGAGATCCGCGATCAGGGTCAGGAGCTCGCCGTACTCCGCGAGAATCCTGTCCTGCTCGAGGCCCGTGAGCCGGTGCAGGCGCAGGTCGAGGATCGCCTGCGCCTGCGTCTCGCTCAGGCGGTAGCCGCCGTCCTCCAGGCCGAACCCGTCGCCGAGGCCGTCGGGCCGTACCTGGATGGCCCCGGCGCGCGCGAGCATCTCGGGCACGACCCCGCTCCGCCAGGCGCGTGCCATGAGGCCGGCCTTCGCATCCGCGGGCGTGGGCGAGGCCTTGATGAGCGCGATCACCTCGTCGATGTTCGCGAGCGCAATCGCGAGCCCCTCGAGGATATGGCCCCGCTCGCGCGCCTTGCGCAGCTCGTACACCGTGCGGCGCGTGACCACCTCGCGGCGGTGGCGCAGGAAGGCCTCGATGAAATCCTTCAGGGTGAGCAGCTTCGGCTGGCCGTCCTGCAGGGCGACCATGTTGACGCCGAACACCGACTCCATCGGCGTCTGCTTGTAGAGATTGTTCAGGACGACGTCCGCCACCTCGCCGCGCTTCAGCTCGATGACGACCCGCATGCCGTCCTTGTCGGACTCGTCGCGAAGCTCCGAGATACCCTCGATCAGCTTGCCGCGCACGAGGTCGGCGATGCGCTCGAGGAGGCGGGCCTTGTTCACCTGGTAGGGCAGCTCGGTGACGATGATGGCCTCGCGGCCGTTGTCGTCGATCTCCTCGATCTCGGTGCGCGCCCGCACCAGGATGCGGCCGCGCCCGGTCGTGTAGGCGCTGTAGATCTCGCGGGCGCCGTTGATGATGCCAGCGGTCGGGAAGTCGGGACCCGGCACGATTTCCATCAATTCGGGAATCGTGATCGCCGGGTTGTCGATCAGCGCGACGCAGGCATCGACGACCTCGGTGAGGTTGTGCGGCGGGATGTTGGTCGCCATGCCGACCGCAATGCCCGACGATCCATTCACGAGCAGGTTGGGCACCCGCGTCGGCAGGACGGAGGGCTCCGACTCCGACTCGTCGTAGTTCGGGACGAAATCCACCGTCTCCTTGTCGATGTCGGCGAGGAGTTCGGCAGCAAGTCGCGACATGCGCACTTCGGTGTAGCGCATGGCAGCGGGCAGGTCGCCGTCCACCGAGCCGAAGTTGCCCTGCCCGTCGACGAGCAGATAGCGCATCGAGAACGGCTGCGCCATGCGCACGATCGTGTCGTAGACCGCGGTGTCGCCGTGCGGGTGGTACTTGCCGATCACGTCGCCCACCACGCGCGCCGACTTCTTGTAGGCCTTGTTCCAGTCGTTGCCGAGCTCGCGCATGGCGTAGAGCACGCGGCGATGCACCGGCTTCAGGCCGTCGCGGACGTCGGGCAGCGCTCGTCCCACGATCACGCTCATCGCGTAATCGAGGTACGACTGCCGCATCTCGTCCTCGAGGTTGACGAGCAGGATTTCGCGGGCGATTTCGGCCATGTGGTCGGGCGGCGAGAGGGGGCCGGCGGTGGGGCGGGCCAAAGACGCGGAATGATACCACAGCTATACTGCGCGCCCCTCTCCCCGACGCGACCCGCATGGAGCCCGTCGACACGCTCGTGACCGCACGCTGGGTCGTTCCCGTGGAGCCCGAGGAGCGCGTCCTCGACGATCACTCGGTGGCGATTCGAGGCGGGCGCATCGTCGCCGTCCTGCCGGCCGCGGAGGCGCGGCGCCGATACGCTGCCGCGGAGGTCGTCGATCGCCCGTGGCACGTGCTCCTGCCGGGACTCGTCAATGCGCATACCCACGCATCCATGGTGCTGCTGCGCGGCCAGGCGGAGGGGCTCGCGCTCGGCGCGTGGCAGCACGCGGTCGTCGGACCGCTCGAGCGACGCTGGGTCGACCCCGAGTACGTGCGGGACGGTACGGAACTCGCGGTTGCCGAGATGCTGCGCGGCGGCGTCACGTGCTTCGCGGACACGCAGCTGTGGCCAGAGGTCGTGGCACAGGCCGCGGCCGCACTTCACATGCGGGCGAGCGTCGGACTCGTGGTTACCGAGTCCCCGAACGGCTGGGCCACCAGCGCGAACGACTGCATCGACCGGGGCATGCACCTGCGCGATCTGTACCGGGGCGACCCGCTCATCGCGACGCATTTCGCGCCGCACCGACCCGGCCTCGTCACGGATGGGACACTGGTGCGCGTGCGTCGACTCGCGGACGAACTGGAAATGCCCGTCGTGATGCAGCTGCACGAAACGCCAGGCGAGGTCACCCGGGGCCTCGAGCAGCACGGCAGGCGCCCGCTCGCGCGGCTCGCGTCGCTGGGTCTCGCGAGCCCGCTGCTCGTGGCGGTGCACATGACGCACGTCGACGACGCGGACGTGGACGCGCTCGCCGCCTCCAGTGCGAGCATCGTGCACTGTCCGGAATCGAGCCTCAGGCTCGGCAGCGGCGTCTGCCCGGTCACGCGCCTGCGCTCGCGCGGCGTACGTGTCGCGCTCGGTACCGATGCAGCGGCGGCCAACAACGACCTCGACGTCCTCGGCGAGGCGCGCACGGCGGGGCTGCTCGCCTCCGGCGTCGCCGCCTCCCCTGGCGAGCTCTCGGCCTCGAACCTGCTGCGCATGGCGACGCTGGACGGTGCGCGCACGCTGGGGCTTGCCGACGTCACCGGCAGCCTGCTGCCGGGGAAGTGGGCGGATCTCTGCTGCCTGAACCTGCGCGAGCCGCGCACCTGGCCCGTCGCGGACGTTCCGGCCGCAGTCGTCTATGCGGCGAGCTCGCGACAGGTCACCGACACGTGGGTCGCGGGACGGCGCCTGCTCGCAGACCAGTCCCTGCTGTACATGGATGAAACCGCCGTACTCGACCGTGCCGAGGCCTGGCGGGGACGCATTGCCGCAACCGTCGTCGAGGGTCAGCCCCGTGATTGAATCGCGCAACGTCGATGCCGCCGAGCTCGCACGCTTCGCAGCGCTGGCGAGCCGCTGGTGGGACCCGCAGGGTGAGATGCGCCCGCTGCACGACCTCAATCCCGTGCGTCTCGAGTACGTCGAACGCGCCGGACCCCTCGCCGGCCGGGACGTCGTCGACGTGGGCTGCGGAGGCGGGCTGCTCGCCGAGGCAATGGCCCGCGCGGGCGCCCGCGTGGTCGGCCTCGACCTGGCGGACGAAGTGCTGCGCGTCGCGCGGCTGCATGCGCTCGAGTCGCGGGTCGAGCTCGATTACCGGCTCGAGGGCGTGGAACAGCATGCCGCGACGCATGGCGGACGCTATGACGTCGTGACCTGCATGGAGATGCTCGAGCACGTACCGGATCCCGCCGCGGCGATCCTCGCGCTCGCGGAACTCGCGCGACCCGGCGGCGACGTCTTCGTGTCGACGCTCAATCGCACGCCGCGGGCCTACCTGCGCGCCGTGCTCGGCGCCGAGTACCTGCTGCGGCTCCTGCCGCGGGGAACGCACAGTTACGAGAAGTTCATCCGGCCGTCGGAACTCGCGGCGTGGGGCCGCGCGGCCGGGCTCGAACTCGCGGACGTCGCCGGCATCGACTACGACCCTTTCGCCCGCACGGCGCGGCTCGTCACCGATGCGCGCGTCAACTACCTGATGCAGCTGCGCAAGCCCGCCGCGAGCCTGCCGGCGCAGGGATGAACGCGTACGCCGCCCTGCTGCTCGACCTCGACGGCACGCTGCTCGACACGGCGCCGGACATGGGCGGTGCGCTCAACCGGCTGCGCGGCGAGCACGACCTCGGGCCGCTGCCCGCCGAACGCATCCGGCCCGTGGTCTCGCATGGCGCGATGCGCCTCGTGTCGCTCGGCTTCCCCACCGCAACTGGCGCGGACTTCGAGCGGCTGCGCCTGCGGTTCCTCGAACTCTACTCGCAGAACATTGCCACGCAGACGCGGCTGTTCCCCGGTGTCGAAGCCGTGCTCGACGAGCTCGAGCGGCACGGCCTGCCCTGGGGCGTCGTGACCAACAAGCCAGGCTGGCTGACCGGGCCGCTGCTCGCGGCGCTGGGGCTCGGGCGGCGTGCCGCCTGCGTCGTGTGCGGCGATACCGTGGCGGAGCGCAAGCCGCATCCGCTGCCGCTGCTGCATGCCGCGCGCCTGCTCGACGTGCCTGCGGAACGCTGTCTCTACGCGGGCGATGCCGAGCGCGACATCCAGGCCGGACGTGCCGCGGGCATGGCCACGCTCGTCGCCGCCTACGGCTACCTGTCGGCCGAGGACGATCCACGCAGCTGGGACCCGACGGGCGTGATCGACGCACCGGACGAGCTCCTCGAGTGGCTGAGGCCGCATCCGGCGCACGGCGTGGGTGGCGCGCGATGACCGGCGACGACACACTGCTCGTCCTGCTCGTGCTGCTGCCGGTCGTGGCGTTTGCGATCGGCTGGCTGCTCGGGCGCCGCCGCGTGCATGCGCTCGCGCTCGAACTCGCGACGATGACCGGCGAGCGCAAGTCCGCGGCCGACCTCGCGCGGGAACGCGACCATGCGCTCGACCTCGCCCTCGAGCGCCTGCGCGGCGGCTTCGATGCCGCGGCGGGCGAGGCCCTGCGCGGCAACAGCGAGGTCTTCCTGCAGCTCGCGCGGCAGGTGCTCGGCCAGCAGCAGGAACTCGCCGTGCGCAGCCTCGGTGAGCGCGAGAAGGCCGTCGAGGCCATGCTCACGCCGGTGCGCGAGGCATTGTCCCGCACGCACGAGCAGATCGCGCGCATCGAGAAGGAACGCGCCGAGAGCTTCGGCGCGCTCCGCAGCTCCATCGAGGGCGTGGCGCTCGGCCAGCAGGCACTGCAGCGCGAGACACGCAACCTCGTCACGGCGCTGCGCCGGCCGGAGGTGCGCGGGCAGTGGGGCGAGATGACGCTGCGCCGCCTCACGGAACTCGCCGGCATGGTCGAGCACTGCGACTTCGTCGAGCAGGTGCACGTCCAGGGTGACGAGGGCGCGCTGCGCCCCGACATGATCGTGAACATGCCCGACGGCCGGCAGCTCGTGGTGGACGTGAAGACGCCGCTCGACGCCTATCTGTCGGCGGTCGAAGCCACGGGCGACGAGGATCGCGCGCTCGCCATCAAGCGTCACGCGCAGGCCGTGGTCGAGCGCGTGAGGCAGCTGTCGTCGAAGGCCTACTGGGCGCAGTTCGAACGCAGCCCGGACTTCGTCGTGCTGTTCATCCCGGGCGACCAGTTCCTGACGGCGGCCGTGGGCGAGGTGCCGACGCTCCTCGAGGACGCGATCCGGCAGCACGTGATCATCACGACGCCGTCGAGTTTCATTGCGCTCCTCAAGGCCGTGGCCTACGGCTGGCGCCAGAACGTGCTCGCCGACAACGCGGCGCGCATCCAGGAACTGGCCGAAGACCTCTACAAGCGGCTCGCGAAGTTCGCGGAGCACATCGGCCGGATCGGCCGCTCGCTCGGCCAGAGCGTGGACGCCTACAACAGCGCCGTCGGCTCCCTCGAGCGGCAGGTGCTGCCCGGCGCGCGCAAGTTCACCGAGCTCGGCCTGCGGCCCGAGCGCGAAATCGAGGAGATCGCGCCGGTCGAGAAGCTGGCGCGGGAACCGAAGGCGATCGAGGGCGAACCGGGCGATGAGCGATACGACGGACAATGACGAGGTGCGGCGCTACGAGGCGCCGCCCGGCCTGCTGGCACAGCGCGTCATCCTCGTGACCGGCGCGGGTGGCGGCCTCGGCGGTACTCTCGCCCGGGCCTGTGCGGGACTCGGTGCACGGGTAGTGCTCTGCGGGCGCATCGTCCGTAGGCTCGAAGCCGTCTACGACTCGATCGTCGCCTCGGGGGCGCCACGTCCCTCGATCGCGCCGCTCGACCTCGAGCGGGCCGACGCGGGACACTACGGCGCGCTCGCCGATGCGGTACAGAATGAATTCGGCCGCCTCGACGGACTCGTGCACCTCGCCGGGATCCTCGGCGAGCGCGC
>JAGOXN010000412.1 GCA_018059685.1 Steroidobacteraceae bacterium
AGGCCCTGACCGGCGCGACCGGCATCCCCTTCGTGGTCGGCGACGACGACCAGTCGATCTACCGCTGGCGCGGGGCGCGGGTCGAGAACCTGCAGCAGTTCCGCCGCGACTACCCCGGCGTGCAGCTCTTCCGCCTCGAGCAGAACTATCGCTCCACCGGCACGATTCTCGCCGCGGCGAACGCCATCATCGCGAACAACAGCGGTCGCATCGGCAAGAAGCTGTGGACCGAGGGTGGCAAGGGCGAGCGGATCCGGCTCTACCGCGCGTACAACGAGCGGGACGAGGCGGAGTTCGTGGTGGGTCGCATCCGCGACTGGGTCGCCCGCGGAGGCAATCGACGCGACACCGCGATCCTCTATCGCTCGAACGCACAATCGCGCGTGTTCGAGGAATATCTGCTCGCGGCACGCATCCCGTACCGGGTCTACGGCGGCCTGCGATTCTTCGAGCGGCAGGAGATCAAGGACGCTCTCGCCTACCTGCGCCTCATCGCGAACCGGGACGACGATGCGTCCTTCGAGCGCGTCGTGAACCTGCCGACGCGCGGGATCGGGGCCCGCACGCTCGAGGTGCTGCGCGCGCATGCGCGCGCGAACTCGATCCCGCTGTGGCGCTCGTGCGCCGCCTGCGGCGAGGAACTCGGCGCGCGCGCCTCGGCCGCGCTCCAGGCGTTCCTCGCCCTCATCGAGACGCTCGACGCGGACACGCGCGACCTGCCCCTGCACGAGCAGGTCGACCACGCGGTCCAGGCGAGCGGTCTCGCGGACCACTACCGCAGGGAGAAGGCCGACAAGGGCGAGGCGCGGCTCGAGAACCTCGACGAGCTGGTGAGCGCCGCGCGCGGCTTCGAGCCCGAGGACGACGACATGTCGCCTCTCATGGCATTCCTGTCGCACGCGGTGCTCGAGTCGGGCGAGGGCCAGGCCGAGGAATGGGAGGACTGCGTGCAGATGATGACGCTGCACTCCGCCAAGGGCCTCGAATTCCCGGTGGTCTTCCTGTGCGGCCTGGAGGACGGACTGTTCCCCCACCAGCGCTCGGTCACGGACGTGCAGGGGCTGGAGGAGGAACGGCGCCTCTGCTACGTGGGCACCACGCGGGCGATGCGCCAGCTCTACCTCACCTACGCCGAGCAGCGCCGCATGCACGGGGTCGACAGCTATGGCGCCCCTTCGCGGTTCATCGCCGAGATCCCGGCGGAGCTCGTCGAGGAGGTGCGACCCCGGGTGCAGGTGACGCGTCCGGCCTATGCGCCTTCGCACCGGCCCGCCAATCCCGCCGCCCGGACCCAGCGCTACACCGACGATGCGCCCGGCAGCCTGCGCCTCGGCCAGCGCGTCCGGCACCAGAAGTTCGGCGACGGCGTCGTACTGAACGTCGAGGGCCAGGGGTCGAGCGCCCGGATCCAGGTCAATTTCGAGCGCGCAGGCACCAAGTGGCTGATGATGGGCTACGCCAACCTGGAAGCCGTCTAGGCGCTACAATGGCCTTGCGCGATGCGACGGGCCCGCCCCTCCAGAAGGGCCCCAGGGCGCTCGGTCCCACAGGTCAACGCAGTTGAAAATCATCATCCTCGGGGCCGGCCAGGTCGGCCGGACGGCCGCCTATCACCTCGCGCGCGAGGAGGCGAACGACGTCACGGTGGTCGACACCAGCGACGACCTGCTGCGCGACCTGCAGGATCGCATCGACATCCGCACCGTACAAGGCAACGCGGCGAGCCCGAAGACGCTCGAAATGGCGGGCGCGCGCAGCGCCGACATGATCGTCGCGCTGACGAACAGCGACGAGGTCAACATGGTGGCCTGCCAGGTCGCCTGGACGCTGTTCGGGACGCGCACCAAGATCGCGCGCATTCGCTCCCAGTCGTTCACGGGCAGTCCGGAGCTCTTCGTTTCGACGGAGGGCGAGCTGCCCGACCGGCTCGCGGGCTTCGCCGTCGACATGTACCTGAGTCCCGAGGAATCCGTCACCGCCTACATCGAGCGGCTCATGCGCTATCCGGGGGCACTGCAGGTCGTCGACTTCGCGGATGGACGGGTGCGCATCGTGGGCCTGCGCGCCCTCAAGGGCGGCCTGCTCGTCGGCCAGCCGATACGCGCCATCCGCCAGCACATCCCGCGCGTCGACGCGCGGGTGGCCGCGATCTATCGCAGCGGCCAGAGCATCGACCCGGAGGGCGATACGATCATCGAGCACGGCGACGAGGTGTTCTTCATCGCCGCCACCCAGGACATCCGCAAGGTGATGAGCGAAATGCGCAAGGCCGAGGACCCGGTGAAGCGCCTCGTCATCGCCGGGGGCGGCAACATCGGTCTCAGGCTCGCGCAGAGGCTCGAGGAGGACAACCACCAGGTCAAGATCATCGAGCGAGACTCGAAGCGCGCCAAGCGCATCGCGGCGCAGCTGCGCAGCAGCATCGTCCTTAACGGCGATGCCGCCGACGAGGAACTGCTGGTCGAGGAGAATATCGACAGCGCCGACGTGTTCTGCGCGCTCACGAATTCGGAGGAAGCGAACATCCTCTCCGCGATGCTCGCCAAGCGGCTCGGCGCCCGCCGGGTCATGGCGCTGATCAGCCGCCCCGCGTACGCGGAGCTCATGCAGACCGGCCCGATCGACGTCGCCATCTCGCCGCAGTCGGTCACGATCGGTTCGCTGCTCGCCTACGTGCGCAGCGGCGACGTCGTGCAGGTGCACTCGCTGCGCAGCGGCTCGGCCGAGGCGATGGAGACGGTGGCGCACGGCACCCGCGGCGGCAAGGTCGTCGGCCGCGCGATCG
>JAGOXN010000008.1 GCA_018059685.1 Steroidobacteraceae bacterium
CGAGCCGCTTGCCCGGCGTCACGGCCCTGCCCGCGCCGATCACGCCGTCTTCCTCGCCCCCGCCCCCGTCGAGCACGATCGCACCGATACCGACCAGCCCCCGGTTGCCGATCGTGCAGCCATGCACGACGACCTTGTGGCCGATGACCACGTCCTCGCCGATCACCGTGGGCCATCCGGCGTCGTTCCCGGGGTAGGGCCGCGACACGTGCACGACGCTGCCGTCCTGCACGTTGCTGCGCGCGCCGATGCGGACGAAGTTGACGTCGCCGCGAACGACCGCCATCGGCCAGATCGAGACGTGATCCCCGAGTGCCACGTCGCCGATGACGAGGGCCGTCGGGTGGATGTAGACGCCGGCCCCGAGCGTGGGGCGGGTATCGAGGTAAGGCTGCGCCGGCATGCGTGAACCCGGTTCGATTTGGGGCCCACAAGTCTAGACGCTGGAGGCCCGGGCGCGGCAATCTTGCGCGGACGGGCGCGCAGCCCGCGAGGAGTCCGCTGATGCTCGTGTCCTTCCTGCTGTTCCTGGCCCTGCTCGTCGTGGCGGCCGTGTACGTCGTCCGCATCTACAACGGCCTCGTGGCGCTGCGCGAGAACGTGCGCAAGGCCTGGGCGAACATCGACGTGCTGCTCACGCAGCGGCACGACGAGCTGCCGAAGCTCGTCGAGACCTGCAAGCGCTACATGGCCTACGAGCAGGAGACGCTCGAGCGCGTCATGCAGGCCCGCGCGGCCGTGTTCAGGGCACAGGGTCAGGGCGACGTAACGGCGCTCGGTGCCGCGGAGCAGCAGCTCAGGGACGGCCTCGGCCGGCTGTTCGCGGTCGCCGAGAACTATCCCGATCTCAAGGCGGACCAGGGATTCCGTCACCTGCAGACCCGGATCACCGAGATCGAGGAAGCCATCGCCGACCGGCGCGAGCTCTACAACGAGGCGGTCAACCTGAACAACATCCGGATCCAGACCTTCCCCGACCTGATCGTCGCGCGCCTGTTCGACTTCAAGCAGTCCGCGCTGCTCGAGTTCACTGAGGAGCAGAAGCGCGACGTCGACCTCGGCAAGCTGTTTGGCTGATCCGACCGAGATCGGGTTCTGGATCCTGCTGCTCGCCGTCGCCGTCGCCGGCGGCGGCTGGTACGCGTTCCGCTGGATGCACGTCGCGCGGATGGTCGAGGACACGCCGACGTCGCGGGTACGCTCCGCCGCACAGGGTTACGTCGAACTGGCCGGCCGATGCCGGCCGCTCGACGGCACGCAGAACCTCGCGCCGCTCACGCAGCGACCCTGCGTGTGGTGGCACTACCGGGTGCAGCAGAAAGTGGACTCCGGGCCGAGCGGCAAACGCCGCCAGTCGTGGCGTACGGTCAATTCCGGGCAATCCGGGCAGCCGTTCCTGCTCGACGACGGCACCGGCGAGTGCATCGTCCAGCCGGCCGGGGCCGAGGTCCTCACCGGCGAGTCGACCACGTGGTACGGCAGCACGCCGTGGCCCTCTCAGCCACCCGGTGCCGGGCTGCTGCACTCCCAGGAGCACCGCTACCGCTACTTCGAGGAGCGCATCTAAGAGCAGGAGCAGCTCTGCGTGCTCGGCCAGTTCCGCACCCACAGCTCGACGGGGCAGCGCGACCTGCAGGCCGAGGCCGCGGCGCTCCTCGCGGAATGGAAACAGGACCAGCCGGCGCTCGTCGAGCGCTTCGACCGGGATCGAGACGGGCGCGTGAGCCTCGCCGAGTGGGAACAGGCGCGCGAAGAAGCGAAGCACTCCGTCACGCAGCGGCACCTCGAACGCCCTTCGCGGCCGGCGCTGCACGTCCTCGGCCGCCCGGACGGCGCACAGCTGTTCCTGATCGCGGCATTCCCGGGCAGCGACGTGGCGAAGCGTTTTCGACGTCGCGCGCTGCTCGCCTTCGCGGGGTTCGTCGCCGGCACCTTTGCGCTCGGCTGGCTGCTGCAGGAGTTGCTGGCCTCGGCCTAGAATAGCCGCTCTTTTCGACGCACTGGACGGGCGCGATGACCAATCCCCTGCTCGCGGACACACCGCTGCCGGCGTTCACCGCCATCGAGGCGCAGCACGCCGAGCCGGCGATCCGGCAGGTGCTCGATGAGAACCGGCGCGCGCTCGAGGCGCTGCTCGCGGACGGCGCCGCGGGATGGGACGGGCTCGTCGCTCCCCTCGAACGCATGCACCATCGGCTCGCACGCGCGTGGTCCCCGGTCGGGCACCTCAACGGCGTCATGAACGGCGACGAGATACGCGCGGCCTACAACGCCTGCCTGCCGGTCCTCACCGCCTATCACACCGAGCTCGCCCAGAACGAGCGCCTGTGCGCCGCGTACCAGCAGGTCCTGGACCACGAGGGCGCGGCCCTCGGGCCGGCTCAACGCAGGCTGGTGGAGAACGCGCTGCGCGATTTCCGGCTCGCGGGCGTGTCGCTGCCCGACGACCGCAAGCAGCGCTTCCGCGCGGTGATGGAGCGGCTCGCCACCGTGCAGGCGAAGTTCGACGAGAACGTGCTCGACGCGACGAATGCCTGGACCCGCCACGTGACCATGGAAAGCGAACTCGAAGGCCTGCCGGCCGTCGCCCGCGAGCGTGCCCGGCTCGCCGCGGCGGCGACCGGACAGCCGGGCTGGCTGCTCGCGCTCGATGCACCGACCTACCAGGCGGTGATGACGCATGCCGAAAGCACGCCGCTGCGCCGCGAGTTCTACGAGGCCTGGGTGACGCGCGCCTCGGACCGCGGCCCGCATGCCGGGCGCTGGGACAATGGCCCGCTCATGGAGGAGATCCTGGCGCTGCGCCACGAGGCCGCGGGGCTCGTCGGCTGCGCGAACTATGCCGAGTACTCGCTCGCCACCAAGATGGCGCGCGACCCGCAGGAGGTCGTCGAGTTCCTGGAGCGTCTCGCGCGCGTGAGCCGTCCCGCGGCCGAGCGCGAATTCGACGAGCTCGAGCGGTTCGCGGGGCGCACGCTCGAGGCCTGGGACGTCGCCTTCCATGCGGAGCGGCTGAAGCGCGAACGCCTGCAGGTCTCCGAGGAAGCCCTGCGACCGTATTTCCCGCTGCCACGCGTGCTGGCCGGGCTCTTTGCGGTGGTGGCGCGCCTGTACGGCGTGCGGATCGTGGCGCGCCCGGGTGTCGAGGTGTACCACCCGGACGTGCGGTACTTCGAGATTCACGACCGTGACGGCACGCCGCGCGGCGGGTTCTTCCTCGACCTCTATGCGCGGCCGAAGAAGCGCGGCGGCGCCTGGATGGACGAGTGCGTCGGACGCATCCGGATCGCCGATGCCACTGCCCTGCCGGTCGCCTACCTCGTGTGCAATTTCACGCCGCCAGTCGGGTCGCAGCCGTCGCTCCTCACGCACCACGACGTGCTCACGCTCTTCCACGAATTCGGCCACGGCCTGCACCACATGCTGACGCGGGTCGACTACCCGAGCGTCGCCGGGATCAACGGCGTGCCGTGGGACGCGGTCGAGCTGCCGAGCCAGTTCATGGAGAACTTCGCCTGGCGCGACGAGGTCCTGCCGCTCATCTCCGCGCACGTCGACACCGGCGAACCCCTGCCTCGCGACGTGCTGGCGAGGCTGCAGGGCAGCCGCACGTTCCAGGCCGGCATGCAGACCGTGCGGCAGCTCGAGTTCGCGCTGTTCGACTTCCGCCTGCATGCCGACTACTCGCCCGCGACCGGAGGCCGGATCGCGGAGACGCTCGCACGGGTGCGCGCCGAGGTCGCGGTCGTGCGTCCGCCGGAGTTCAACCGGTTCCCGCAGAGTTTCCAGCACGTGTTCTCCGGCGGCTACGCGGCCGGCTACTACAGCTACAAGTGGGCCGAGGTGCTGTCCGCCGACGCTTTCGGTGCCTTCGAGGAACGCGGCGTGTTCGACCGGGCGACGGCCCGTCGCTTCCTGCACGCGATCCTGGAGCGCGGCGGCGGGCGGGATGCGATGGAGGCGTTCGTCGAGTTCCGCGGCCGCAAGCCGGCGATCGAGCCGCTCCTCCGGCAGATGGGCCTCGCCGCGTGAGCGCGCCGGTGCGCCTCGCCACCTGGAACGTCAATTCGCTGCGCGTGCGCCTGCCGCACCTGAAGGACTGGATCGCCGCGAACCCCGTCGACGCGATCGCGCTGCAGGAGACGAAGCTGCCGGACCCCGACTTCCCGCGCGAGGAGGTCGAGGCCCTCGGCTTCGCGGCCGTCTTCAGCGGGCAGCGCACCTACAACGGCGTGGCAATCCTCGCGAAGGAGACGCCTTCGGACGTGGTCGCGGGCATCCCCGGCTTCGAAGACGAGCAGCGGCGCGTGCTCGCGGCGACGATCGCGGGGGTGCGCGTGATCGACGTCTACGTCCCGAACGGGCAGGCCGTGGGGTCGGAGAAGTACCAGTACAAGCTGCGCTGGCTCGACGCCCTCGAGGGCTACGTGGCCGCGCAGCTCGCGAGGCATCCGCGGCTCGTCGTGCTCGGCGACTACAACATCGCGCCCGAGGATCGCGACGTGCACGACCCGAAAGCGTGGGAGGGCTCGGTCCACGTGAGCGAACCCGAGCGGGCGGCCCTGCGCGCGCTGGTCGACACCGGGCTCGAGGATTGCTTCCGACGCTTCGAGCAGCCCGAGAAGTCCTTTTCGTGGTGGGACTACCGGATGATGGCGTTCCGGCGCAACGCGGGTCTCAGAATCGACCTGATCCTCGCGAGCCGCCCGCTCGCGGAAAAGTGCGCGGCCTGTCACATCGACAAGGCCCCGCGCAGGCTCGAGCGACCTTCGGACCACGCACCGGTCGTGGCGGACTTTGACATATAGGCGGCAACCCGGCGGCTGTCGGCTTTCTTTACTCTGGCGTTCCGCCCGGGTTTGGCTAGACTCCGATGCATCGCGGTAGCGGCCGCGCGCGGGCGACACCAACCAGAATCATGCAGTACCGGCGCAGCGACTACGACGTCACCAACACCGTGCAGGTGAGTTCGGTCGCCGCCGTGAAACGCGCGGTCGAGGAACTCTTCACCCAGACCTGGCCCGACGGCAACGTCGAGCGTCTCGGCACGACGTTCACCGACTTCGGACGGCTCTTCAGCGGACAGTTTCCCGGCTACTACGGCTGCGACACCGTCTACCACGACGTGCAGCATTCGCTCGACGACACGCTCGCGATGGCGCGCCTGCTCGCTGGCTACGAGCGCACGCATGCGCCGGAGCAGCGGCTCGGCGCCGAACGCGCCCTGCTCGGGCTCGTCGTGGCGCTGTTCCACGATGCCGGGTACATCCGCCAGACCGACGACACCCAGCATCGCAACGGCGCCGAGTTCACGCTCACTCATGTCGGGCGCAGCGCCCGGTTCCTCGCGCGCTACCTGCCCTCGATCAACATGGCGGAGTGGGTGCCGGTCGCCACGCAGATCGTGCATTTCACCGGGTACGAGCTGCCGTTCGACCAGATCCGGCTCGACGATCCGCGCGACCGCAAGGTCGGACACCTGGTCGGCACCGCGGACATGATGGCGCAGATGGCGGACCGCTGTTACCTCGAGAAGTGCCGCGACCGGTTGTACCCCGAGTTCGTGCTCGGCGGCGTGGCGGTCAGCCGCGACGCGCAGGGCGAGCTCAAGGTCGTGTACGGCTCGGGACTCGACGTCCTGAGGCACACGCCCGAGTTCGCAGCCGAGACCATGCGCACCCGTCTCGACGGCGAGTTCGGTGCGGCCTATCGCTACGTCGAGGTGCTCTTCGGCGGGCGCAATCCCTACATGGAAGCGATCGAGCGCAGCCTGGCGTACCTGAAGGTCATCCTGCAGAACAGGCGCTGGTCGCTGCTGCGCCGCCAGCCGCCATGCTTCACGTGGGAGAAGAACCCGCTGCAGAACATGCGCACGCTCGTGATCGATCACCTGAAGAACACCGTCACCGCGGCGTAAGGAAGGGGACATTCTGATTTTCGGGCCGGATGGCGGAAAGGCAGACAGTCCCCCTGGCCTGAAAATCAGAATGTCCCCTGTTTCCTATTCCCCCTTGAGCGTGCGGAGGAATGCCGCCGGGTCCTCGCCCCGCTCCAGCACCTCGACCAGCGCGGATCCCACGACCACCCCGTCGACGTGTCCTGCCATGCGCGCCACGTGCTCGCGGCTGCGGATGCCGAAGCCCGCACACACCGGGATCGGCGAAACGGCGCGCACGCGGTCCATGTAGTCGAGCACCTCATCCGGCACCGTGACGCTGCGGCCGGTCGTGCCCGTCATGGTCACCGCGTACACGAACCCGCCGCTCGCCTCGCACAGCATTCTCAACCGCGCCGGCGGCGTGACGGGCGTGACCATCTGTACCAGCGCGAGTCCCGCACGATCGAGCGCACTCCGGATCCCGCCACTCTCCTCGTAAGGCAGGTCCGGGATGATGAACCCGGACACGCCCGCACGCAGGGCCGCCTCCGGCAGCGCGTCGAAGCCGAACGCCAGCAGCGGGTTCAGATAGCTCATGAGCAGCACCGGCGCCGCCGGCCGCGGACTCATCTGGCCGAGTTCCTGCAGCAGCCAGGGCAGCGTGAATCCGCCTCGCAGTGCCGCGAAGCTCGCCCGCTGAATCGTCATGCCGTCGGCCATCGGATCGGTAAACGGCACGCCGATCTCGACGACGTCGGCCGCCGCGGCGACCGATGCGAGATCCTGGCGAAAGCGCTGCCGGTCGGGAAAGCCCGCGGTCATGAAACCGACCAGTGCCGGCCGCCCCTTGGTGCGGGCCGAACGGATGGCGGCACTGATCGCCTCGCGTGGCTGCGTCATACGGCGGTCTCCTGGAGCAGCGTGCGCTTGAGCGTCGGCATGTCCTTGTCCCCCCGCCCCGACAGGCCGATGAGGATGCGGGAACCGGGATTCGCACGCGCGAAGCGCTTCGCGCCGGCAAAAGCATGGGCGCTCTCGATCGCCGGCAGGATGCCCTCGGCCTGGCAGCACTCGGCAAGCGCCGCGAGCGACTCCTCGTCTTCCGCCGCCTCGTAGGTCACGCGACCGATGGTCGCGAGGAGCGCATGCTCGGGGCCCACGCCGGGATAGTCGAGGCCCGCGGACACCGAGTGCGTCTCCTGGATCTGGCCGTGCGCGTCCTGGAGCAGCAGCGAGTAGCAGCCCTGCAGCACGCCCGGCGTCCCATAGGCGATCGAAGCTGCGTTCTGCCCGAGGCCACCGCCCGTCCCGCCGGCCTCGAGGCCGAGGAGCCTGACGCTGCGGTCCCGGACGAACGGATGGAACAGGCCGATGGCATTCGAGCCACCACCCACGCAGGCGACGGCCACGTCCGGCAGTGCGCCGGCCTGCGTGAGCATCTGCGTACGCGCCTCCACGCCGATGACCGACTGGAACTCGCGCACGAGGTACGGATACGGGTGTGGCCCGACGGCCGAGCCGAGGAGGTAGTACGTGCCGTCCGGGTCGGCCACCCAGTCCCGCAGCGCCTCGTCGATTGCGGCACGCAGCGTCCGGTCGCCGCTCGTCACGGGCACGACCTCCGCACCGAGCAGTTTCATGCGCCCGACGTTCGGCGCCTGGCGCTCCATGTCGACGGCGCCCATGTAGACGACGCAGGGCATGCCGAGCCGGGCGCAGGCGGCGGCGGAAGCGACGCCGTGCTGCCCCGCGCCGGTCTCGGCGACCACCCGGCGTGCGCCCAGCCGTTGCGCGAGCAGGGCCTGCCCGATCGCGTTGTTGATCTTGTGCGCACCCGTGTGCGCGAGGTCCTCGCGCTTGAGCCAGACCTCGGCGCCCCAACGGCGCGACAGCGCCCGGGCGTGCGTGAGCGGCGTCGGACGCCCGACCCAGGTCCGTAATTCCGAATCGAGCTCTGCGCGGAACCCGGCGTCGCCGAGTTGCGCACGCACGCCCGCCTCGAGCCGGTCGAGCGCCGGCACCAGCGTCTCCGGCACATAGCGGCCTCCGAACGGCCCGAAGCGCCCGCGCTCGTCCGGAAACTCCCCGCGGAGCGCCCGCTCGAGCAGCGCGTCACGATCGATATTCAAGGCCCCGGCCCTCATCGGCGATTCTCCTCAATCGGCACGGGCCTGCTCCGCCGCGCGGGCGGCCCGGATGAAATCACGAATGCGCGCGACGTCCTTCACGCCGCGGCCGCTCTCGACTCCGGAACTGACGTCGACGCCGAACGGGCGCACGGTGCGCACCGCCTCCGCGACGTTGCCCGCATCGAGGCCACCCGCGAGCACGAGCTCGGTGGCGCGCGCGAGCTGCGCTGCAAGTGTCCAGTCGGCGCGTTCGCCCGCGCCACTGCGTCCGCTTTCCACGAGACAGCGTGCAGGCAACGGTGACGGCGGTAGCGCGCCACTTCGGAGCACGTGCATGACGCGCAGCGGCTCCGGCAGCGCGAGCCGCGCCACGTCCCCGGTGTCCACCTGGACCCAGTCGGGCTCGATCGCCTCGAGCGCCGCGTCCACCTGCGATTGCGTCGGATGCAGGAAGACCGCGACACGCTCGAGGCCGTCGGCCACGTTCCGTGCCAGCTCGCGCGCCATGCGCAGGTCCACGTTGCGCGGCGACGCGGCGTGGAATACGAAACCCACCGCGTCCGCACCGGCGTCTGCCGCGGCCGCCAATGCCCCGGGGGTCGTGATGCCACAGATCTTCACCCAGAGCCGGTGCATCGGTACCTCAGCCGACCGCCGCCCGGCCGGCGCTGAGCAACTCGCGGATTGCAGCCTCCGGGTCGGTACGCTGCATCAGGCTCGTGCCGACGAGTGCGAGGCGGTAGCCGAGGCGCGCGATACGCGCGGCGTCCGCGCCCGCCTGCACGCCACTTTCCGCCACCGCGGGCCAGCCGTCGGGCAACCGCCCCCGCAGGCGCTCGAACCGCGAGAAATCGATCTGCAGTGTTTCGAGGTCGCGGCAATTGAGCCCCATGAGGACCGTCTCGCGCCGGCCGCGGCGTTCGCGCGCGACGTCGGCGGAGAGTTCCAGGTCGGCGACATCGAAGGCTTCGAGCAGGACGAACAGTCCCTCCTCCGCGGCACAGTCCAGCATCGCGATCAGTCGTTCGCGCGGCAGCATGCGCACGATCAGCAGCACGCCCGAGGCTCCGCACGCGCGGGCCTCGAGCACCTGGTAGGGATCGACGAGGAAGTCCTTGCGCATGACCGGCACGCCGAACGGCTGCAGCACGGCCGCCGCGCGCGTCAGGTGCCCGAGCTCGCCGCCGAAGCGGCTCGGCTCGGTCAGGACGGAGATCACGGCTGCGCCGCCACGCGCATACCCTTCGAGGCGCACCAGCGGGTCCGGGGTCGCTGCAGAGAGATCGCCCATCGACGGCGAGCGCAGCTTGAGTTCCGCGATGACGTCGAAGCCGGGCGCGTCGAGCACGAGTGCAGGCGCGGTCGGCAATGACCGGATCGCCGCGCGCAGCGCACTCTCCGACCGGTGCTCGCGCGCGTCGGCGACGCGCCGCAGGCTGCTCTGGTACATCTCGTCGAGGAGACCCATCGCGGGCTGCTACTCGCGGCGCTCGCGCCCGAACGCGGCGAGGCGCCCGAGCAGCCGCGTCGCGTCGCCACGGTCGATCGCGTCGCCCGCAGCATGCAGGCCATCCGCCGCGGAGGAGACCGCGCCTGAGACTTCGAGTGCGAGCGCCGCATTCAGCACGATCGCGTCGCGATGCGGCCCGCGGTCGCGGCCCTCGAACACGGCGCGCAGTCCCGCAGCATTGTGGTTCGCGTCCCCGCCGGCGAGCTCGCGGGCGGTGCACCGCGCGAGACCGAGCCGTGATGCGTCGCGCACCGTTCGTTCGACACGGCCCGGTTGCACGTCGTAGAGCTCGAAGGGTCCGACCGGCGTGGCCTCGTCCCAGCCCGGCTCGCCGTGGATGACGAACACCCGCTGGATCGGCATGCCCGCGAGCGTCTCGGCCATGAGCTTCGCGGCCTCGCTGCTGTAGGCGCCGATGAGGCCGAACGGCGGTTCGGCCGGATTGGTGAGCGGGCCGAGCAGGTTGAACACGGTGCGGATGCCGAGTGCGCGGCGCACCGGCGCCACCTCCTTCATCGCCGGGTGATAGTGCGGCGCGAAGAGGAACGTGAATCCGGTCGACGCCAGGCAATCGCCGGCCGAGCGTTCATCGAGCGGCAACGGCAGCCCGAGCGCCTCGAGCAGGTCGGCGCTCCCGGAGCGACTCGAGACGGAACGGTTGCCGTGCTTCACGACGCGCACGCCCATCGCCGCGACGAGGAGCGCCGCACCCGTCGAGAGGTTGAAGCTGCCGGAGGCGTCGCCGCCCGTGCCGACGATGTCGACGGCCGGCGGACCGGGCGGCAGGAGCGGACGGCGCGCCAGGCTGCGCATCGCGCGCGCGAAGCCACGCACCTCCACGGGCGTGATGCCCTTGGCGCGCAGGGCCGCGAGCAGCGCACCCGACAGCGCAGGCGCCACCGTCGCATCGGTGAGCGCCACGAGCAGCTCGCCCGCCTCGGCTTCACCGAGATCGTGCTTCGCGAGCATTCGCTCCAGGACGTCACGCAGATCGATCATGCCCGCCTCGGGTCAGTCCCGGCGCCGTGCCGACCGGTAAGCGAGGAAATTGGCGAGCAGCGCCGGCCCGTCGGGCGTCAGGATGCTCTCGGGATGGAACTGCACGCCCTCGATCGCCCGCTCGCGATGCCGCACGCCCATGATCTCGCCCTCCGGCGTTCGCGCAGAGACTTCGAGCACCGCGGGCAGGGTGTCCGGATGCGCGATCAGCGAGTGATACCGACCGGCCTCGAACGGTTGCGGCAGGCCCGCGAACACGCCCTTCCCGTCGTGCTGCACGGGCGAGACCTTGCCGTGCATCAGCCGCGCCGCACGCACGATTTCGCCGCCGAAGACTTCGACGATGGACTGGTGCCCGAGGCACACGCCGAGCACCGGCACCTGCCCGGCGAACGCGCGGATCATGTCCATCGAGACCCCGGCGTCGCGCGGCGTGCCGGGACCGGGCGATATGCACAGGTGCGTCGGCGCGAGGTCCTGTGCCTCCGCGACCGTGATCGCATCGTTGCGATGCACGAGCACGTCGGCGCCCAGCACCAGGAACGCCTGCACGAGGTTGTAGGTGAAACTGTCGTAGTTGTCGATCAGGAGCAGCCGGGGAGTGCTCATCACAGGCCCTCCCGCGCGAGATCCATCGCCCGCCTGAGCGCTTCGCTCTTGGCCAGCACCTCGCGGTACTCCATTACCGGCACGCTGTCCGCGACGATGCCGGCGCCGGCCTGGAAGCTGTAGGTATCGCCGTGGAACACCATGGTGCGGATGGTGATCGCCTGGTCCATGTCACCGCCGTGCCCGAAGTAACCGACCGTTCCGCCGTAGAAACCGCGTCGCACCGGTTCGATCTCGTCGATGATCTCCATCGCACGTACCTTCGGCGCGCCGACCAGCGTTCCGGCCGGAAAGGTCGCGGCGAACAGGTCGAAGGCATCCTTTCCCGGCGCGAGCGTCCCCGACACGCCGCTCACGATGTGCATGACGTGGCTGTAGCGCTCGATGGAACGATAGGGCTGCACCTGCACCGAGCCGGCCGTCGCCACGCGCCCGAGGTCGTTGCGCGCGAGGTCGACCAGCATCACGTGCTCGGCATTTTCCTTGGGATCGGCCAGCAGTTCCGCCGCGAGCGCGCGGTCCTGGATCTCGTCCGCGCCGCGCGGTCGCGTGCCCGCGATGGGACGCAGCTCGGCGTGCCGGCCATTCAGCCTCACGAGTGCCTCGGGCGACGAGCCGACCACGACGCGGTCGCCGAGGTCGCAGTAGTACATGTAGGGCGACGGATTGAGCAGCCGCAGCGCGCGGTATGCTTCGAACGGATCGAGGTCGCAGCGGCCCGAGAACCGCACCGACAGCACGAGCTGGTACACGTCGCCCGCGGCGATGTACTCCTTGGCACGCGCGACGCCTTCGACGTAGCGCTGCTCGGACAGGCTGGCCTCGGGCGCGCTGAAGCTCGCCTGCCATGCGGGTCCCGGCAGGCCCCCGCGCAGCGCGCGGACGACCTCGCGGCGCAGCCCCTGCCGCTCGAACTCGGAGCCGGCGTGCAGCAGTGCGACGCGACGCGTCAGATGGTCGAACACGAGCAGCGAGCGCGGCGCGACGTAGTGTGCGTCGGGACATTCCTCCTCGATGCGCGCTCGTGCCGGCAGCCGCTCGAAGAAGCGGACGAGATCGTAGCCGGCGACGCCGACGAGGCCGCCGAGCAGCGGGAACCCCGGAGTCGCGACGTCCGGGCGGGGCGCTGCGGCGAGCGCGCGGCGCAGCACTGAGAGCAGCTCGGCCTGGGTCCCCGGGCGCGGCAGGCGGTCCTGCCCGATGCGCAGGCCCGAGGCATCCAGCCGGAACTCGAGGCAATCGCCGAAGCCGATGAACGAATACCTGGCCAGCCGCTCGCCGCCCTCCACGCTCTCGAGCAGGAAGCGCGGCTTGAAGGGCTTGAGCTTCAGGTAGGCCGACACTGGTGTGTCGAGGTCGGCCGCGATGTCGAAGAGACTGGTCGTCACTTGCGGTTCCTCAGTCGCGAGGACCCGGGGACGCACGAAAAAACCCATCCCCGGTGGCTCGCGGAGATGGGTCCCAAGAATCCTGCGTACGAAATCGTGCGCGCCCGGCCCACTCCTTAAGAGTGGCGCCACCACCAGCGACGGGGAAGATCCTTGCGTGGTTGCGCGTTCATTTCGCACCGCAGTATCCACGGGCGGGCCGGACCTGTAAAGCGCCGGCGGGTCGCAGGCATCGCCGCCGCCACCTAGAATGGGAAACGACACGAACAAGGGGCACGTGACGTGAACCCTCCTGCGCTGGGTGGAATTCCACTGGACCGGATCGCGGCCCTCTTCGACGCGGAAAAGGTCGAGTACGAGCGTCGTCACCCACTATCGCGGCAGAAGATCGGCCATGGCATCGCGGGCTTCTACGGCGGCGTGCCCATGCACTGGATGCTCGACTGGCCGATGCCGTTTCCGTTCCTGGTAAAGGAAGCGAACGGTGCGATGCTGCGCGACGTCGACGGCAACGAATACGCCGACTTCTGCCTCGGCGACACCGGATCGATGTTCGGTCACTCGCCGGCCCCGGTCGTGGATGCGATCCGCCGCCAGGCCGGACAGGGTCTCACCTGCATGCTGCCGACCGAAGATGCGATCGTGGTCGGGCGGCTGCTCGTGGAACGCTTCGGCCTTCCCCACTGGCAGGTGGCGACGACGGCCACCGACGCCAATCGCTTCGCCTTGCGCGTCGCGCGTGCCGTGACCGGACACCCGAAGATCCTGGTCTTCAACGGCTGCTACCACGGCACGGTCGACGACACCTTCGTGCGACTCGTGGACGGAGTCGCGGCGAACCGGCCCGGCCTGCTCGGACAGGTCACGGATCTCACGCGGCTCACCCGCGTCGTCGAGTTCAACGACGTGCCGGCGCTCGCCGAGGCCCTCTCGCATCGGGACGTCGCCTGCGTCGTCACGGAACCAGTACTCACCAATTCCTGCATGGTGCTGCCGAAGGCGGGGTTTCACGCGGAGCTGCGGCGACTGACGCGGGACGCCGGCGCCCTGCTCCTGATCGACGAGACCCACACGATCTCGACCGGTCGCGGTGGTTATACGCGGGCGCACGGTCTCGAGCCGGACCTGTTCGTGCTCGGCAAGCCCATTGCCGGTGGAGTGCCGGCCAGCGTGTGGGGCTTCACCGACGAGGTGGCCCGGCGTCTCACCGACGTGCGCCACCGCATGCCCGCGGGACACTCCGGGATGGGCACGACCTTGTCGGCCAACGGCCTGTCCCTGGCCGCGATGCGCGCGACGCTCGAGCAGGTGATGACGCCGGAGGCCTGCGAGCACATGGAGGCACTGGCTTCCCGCCTGTCCACCGGGCTGCGCGAGATCATCACGCGGCACGATCTGCCGTGGCACGTAGTGCGCGTGGGCGCACGAGTCGAGTTCATCTGCGCGCCTGGACCGCTGGTCAATGGCACGGAGGCGGAAGCCGCCCACGCACCCGCGCTCGAGCAGGCGCTGCACCTGGGCCTCCTGAACCGCGGCTGCCTGATCGCGCCGTTCCACAATATGATGCTGGTGTCACCGGCGACCTCGCCGACGCAGGTCGAGTCGCTCTGCGACGCGTTCGACGCGATCGCCGCCGCATTGCTCGCTGGAAACACCTTGCCGGAGAGCTGAATCATGGACACACGCACGCTCGTCGAGATCGTGGGCAGCGACGGCGTGCTGACCGGCGGCGACGTCCATGCGCGGTCGGTGAGCTGGGCGGACCACGGTCCCTGCCAGGCGCTCGCGATCGTACGCCCCACCAGCACGGAACAGGTCTCGCGCGTGCTCGCGGCCTGCAATGCCGCGCGGCAACCGGTCGTGACCATGGGCGGGCTCACGGGACTCGTGCGCGGCTGCGTGGCGGGGCCGGGCGAAGTCGCCCTGTCGCTCGAGCGCATGAACCGGATCGAGTCGATCGATCCGGTCGGGCGGACCATGACCGTGCAGGCCGGCGTTCCCCTGCAGACCGTGCAGGAGGAAGCCGAGAAGCAGGGCCTGCTCTACCCGGTGGACTTCGGCGCGCGCGGCTCGGCGCACATCGGTGGCAGCGTCGCGACCAACGCGGGTGGCAATGGCGTCATCCGCTACGGCATGACGCGCGAATCGGTGCTCGGGCTCGAGGCCGTACTCGCCGACGGGACGGTCATCCCGGCGATGAACCGCATGATCAAGAACAATGCCGCCTACGACCTGAAGCAGCTCTTCATCGGCACCGAGGGCACGCTCGGCGTCGTCACGCGCCTGGTGCTGCGCCTGCGCGAGCTGCCACGCAGCACGCAGACGGCGCTCGTCGCGTGCGCCCGGTTTGCCGATGTCACGACCCTGCTGAAGCGCATGGACGCGGCCCTCGGCGGCACGATGAGTGCGTTCGAAGTCATGTGGAACGAGTTCTATCGGCTCGTCACGTCGCCGCCCGCGAAAGGAACGGCGCCGATGGCGCAGGATCACCCCTATTACGTGCTGATCGAGGCCTCGGGCGGTGACGAGGCGCGCGACCAGGCGCGGTTCGAGGAAGCCCTCGGCTCGGAGATCGAGGGTGGGACGGTCGCGGATGCCGTCATCGCCACCTCGAAGGCCCAGCGCGAATCACTGTGGGCGCTGCGCGACGACGTCGGGCAGGTCTTCCGCCACGGCACGCCGGTCACCTTCGACGTGAGCCTCCCGATCCCTGAAATGGAGTCCTACGTCAGCGAGGTCCTCGGGCGGCTGTCCACCGAATGGCCGGACTATCGTCGCTTCGTCCTCGGTCATCTTGGCGACGGCAACCTGCACGTCGTCGCCTGCGGTCCCCCGAGTGACGAGGCCCGGCACGGCATCGAGCGCTGCGTCTACGAGCCGCTCGCCGCGCGCCACGGCTCGATCTCAGCGGAGCACGGCATCGGGCTCGAGAAGCAGCCGTGGCTGTCGCTGTCGCGCAGCCCGGCGGAACTCGCGCTGATGCGCAGCATCAAGCGGACGCTCGATCCGCACGGAATCCTGAATCCCGGGCGCGTCATCGCGGGCTGACGCGGACCGGCCGCCGCATCCGGTGCGCGGCCGACGCCCGCACCCGTGCGTCACAAGGTACCGACGGCACGCGCGAGGCGCAGCCTCGACAGCGCGGCGTCGAGCTGCGCGTCGTCCCGGTTGGTGAGCGCCCGCACCCGCAGCGTCTCGGCCTCGAGGAGCTGCGTCTGCGTGCCGAGTCCGGCGCCGTAGCGCTCGCGCGCGATCCGCAGGTTCTCCTCTGCCTGCTCCACCGCGCCGGCGGTGACGCGCACGCGCTCGTGCGTCTCATCGACTTCGAGCCAGGCCTTCCTGACCTGCAGGGCGATGAGCGAGGCGGCGTCTTCGCGTTGTTCCTCCGTCGCCCGTCGCGAGCGCTCGAGCGCCGCGGCCCGCTTGCGGGTCTGCCCGCCGTCGAAGAGTGCCCACCGCACGCCGACGCCGGCCGACACGAACTCCTCGTCGTCGAGGAACTGGTTCTCGAGGTAGTTGTAGCCCCCGTTCAGGCTGACCTGCGGCAGGACCCGCGCGCGCTCGGTTCGCGCGAGCTGACCGTAGGCCTCGGCCTGCTCATCGAGCGCATCGAGTTCGGTCCGCCGCTCGAGCGCCTGCCCGATGAGTTCGTCGATGCCCGCGGGCAGTCCCCCGGGCTCGGGCAATGTCCCGGCGAGTTCGGCCGGCCGCGTGAGCGGCTCGCCGAGGCGGCGGTTGTAGGCCGCGAGCGCGATCGCCGCGGAGTTGACGGAGCGCAGGCGGTTCTGTCGAGCGTCGGCGAGCGCGACCTGCACTGCGAGCAGGTCGTTCCGCGGCACGAGCTCGCGCTCGAACATGGCCTCGACGTCGTGCACCACCGCTTCGAGCGTCGTGACGTTGCTCTCGGCCACGCCGAGCGCCCTACCGGCGCGGAGTACGCCAACGTAGGCCTCGGCGACCGCGAGCTTGATGTCCTGTACCGCGCCGTCGGCCTGAGCCTCGGCCCCGCGACCGCGGGCCTCGGCTGCGGCGATGCTCGAGGAGATCCGGCCGCTGGTGAACAGCGGCACGGACAGGGTCGCCGAACCCATCAGGAAACTGTCGCCCTCGACGAGCTCCGGCGCGACGATCGGCAAGCCGGTGAACGAGAAGTCGAAGGCCGGGGCATCGTCGAGCCAGGTGTAGGCACCGCCCACGCCGAGCGTCGGCCAGCGCTGCGCGCGGGCAGCGGCCGCATCGAGCCCGGCCGCCTCGGCGTGGCTGCGCACTGCGGCGAGGCCGCGGTCCTGCGCCAGTGCCCGCGTCCACGCCTCCTGCAGTGTCTCGGCCACCGCGAACGGCGCGGCGGTCAGCATCGCCAGCGTCGCCGCCAGCATCGTCCACTGCCTGCCGATCGCATTCATGCGCGCACCCTCTGCACGACTGTCTCGTTCATCCCGGTCCCGCCCCCGGCCTCACGCGGCGGCTCTGCTGCGGCTGCGATAGCCGAAGTACAGGATCGGGATCAGCACCAGCGTGAGCGCCGTGGAGACCAGGATCCCGAAGATCAGCGAGACCGCGAGCCCGTTGAAGATCGGGTCGTCGAGGATGAAGAACGCGCCCGTCATGGCCGCGACGGCCGTGAGCGCGATCGGGCGGGCGCGCACCGCCGCGGCGCGGATCACCGCGTCGGCGAGTCCGCGGCCGGCGGCGAGCTCGACGTTGACGAAGTCCACGAGCAGGATCGAGTTGCGCACGATGATGCCGGCGAGCGCGATCATCCCGATCATGGAGGTCGCGGTGAACTGCGCACCGAGCAGCGCGTGCCCCGGCATCACGCCGATGATGGTCAGCGGGATGGGCGCCATGATCACCAGCGGCACGGCGTAGGAGCGGAACTGCGCAACCACCAGCAGGTAGATCAGGACCAGGCCGACGGAGTACGCGAGCCCCATGTCGCGAAAGGTCTCGTAGGTGATCTGCCACTCGCCGTCCCACTTGAGCGTGAGGCGGTCAGGATCCTCCGGCGGGCTGAAGAAGCGCTGCTCGAGCCCGGTGCGGCGCGGGTCCTCGCCTTTCAGCGTGCCGACGATGTCGAACATGCCGTACAGCGGGCTGTCGGCGTCGCCGACGGCATCGGCGGTTATCCAGGCGTATGGCAGGAGGTCCTTGTGGTAGATCGCGCTGTCCCAGGGCCGCTCCTCGACCACGGCGATCTCCGAGATCGGGACCAGCGCCCCGCCACGTGAACGGACCCGCAGCGCGAGGACGCTCGCGAGGTCGGCCTTGTCCGGCACGCCCAGCTCGAGCCGCACGGGGATGGGGTAGGTCTCGCGCCCGGCCAAGACATACGTCGCGTCCAGGCCGCCGAGGCCGGCCGCGAGCACCCGCGCCACCTCGGCCTGGTTCACGCCGAGCAGTGCGGCTTTCTGGCGATCGATCGCGAGGACGACGCGGGACCGTTTCGCCTCGAGGCTGTCGTCGACGTCGACGACTCCTGCGCTCGTGTCGAAGACGGCGCGCACCGAGCGCGTGGCCTCGCGCCGCAGGTGCTCGAACGGCCCGTAGATCTCGGCGACCAGCGGGGCCTGCACGGGCGGGCCGGGCGGCACCTCCACGACCTTCACCGACGCGCCGTGCAGGCGCCCGATCCGGGCCAGCGCGGGCCGCACCGCGACTGCGATCTCGTGACTCTTGCGATCGCGGTGATGCTGGTCGACGAGGTTGACCTGGATGTCGCCCATCTCCGGGGCCGACCGCAGGTAGTACTGGCGTACCAGTCCGTTGAAGTTGATCGGCGCCGAGGTGCCCGCATAGACCTGGTAGTCGGTCACTTCCGGCAGCTCGGCAATCCGTGCCGCGAGTTCGTCCAGCACGCGACCCGTCTCCTCCAGCGCCGCGCCCTCGGGCATGTCGACGACAACCTGGAACTCCGACTTGTTGTCGAAGGGCAGCATCTTGAGCACGACCCACTGCACGACGACCAGTCCCACGGCGAGCAAGATCGCCACGAGCGTGCCGAGATAGAGCCGGTGGCGGTTGCGGCGCGCCGCGGCGCTCCTGAGGAACGGGGCCATGACGCGCCCGAAGAATCGCTGCAGCCGCGAATCCTCGCCATCCTCGTGGTGATGCACCTGCTCCGGCGACAGCATGCGCTTCGACAGCCAGGGCGTGATCACGAGTGCCACGGCCAGCGAGATCAGCATCCCGAGACTGGCGTTGATGGGAATCGGGCTCATGTAGGGTCCCATGAGCCCGGTGACGAAGGCCATGGGCAGGAGCGCCGCGATGACCGTGAAGGTCGCGAGGATCGTGGGGCCGCCGACTTCGTCCACGGCGCGCGGGATCACGCCTGACAGGGCCTCGCCCGGCGAGATCCCCATGTGCCGGCTGATGTTCTCGACCACGACGATGGCGTCGTCGACGAGGATGCCGATCGCGAAGATGAGCGCGAAGAGCGACACGCGGTTGATCGTGAACCCCGTGGCCCAGGAGGCGAACAGCGTCGCCGCGAGCGTGATGAGCACCGCCGCGCCGACCACGACCGCCTCGCGCCAGCCGACCGTCAACCCGACGAGCAGCACCACGGACGCCGTCGCGAAGGCGAGTTTCTGGATGAGCTTCAGTGCCTTGTCGTTGGCGGTCGCACCGTAGTCGCGCGTCACGGTCGCCTCGACGCCGTCCGGGATGAAGGTGCCGCGCAGCAGTTCGATCCGCTCGATCACCGAGCGCGTGACGTCGATGGCGTTCTCGCCGGGCTTCTTCGAGACTGCGATGGTCACGGCCGGCGCCACGCCGTCGAGCTCGATACCCTTTTGTGCGGCGGCCGGCCCGGCGCCGAAGCTCACCCACTGCTCGGGCTGGTCCGGCCCCGCGCGCACCTCGGCCACGTCCTGCAGGTAGACCGGCCGTCCCTCGTGCACGGCCACCACGAGTTGCGCCACCTCGTCGCGGTCCGCGAGGAACACCCCGGCCTGCACGGGCACGGTCGCCCCGCCCCGGACCATCGCACCTGCGTGGCGCACCACGTTGGCACCCTCGAGCGACGCGACGAGTTCGTCGACCGTGAGCCCGTGGCCCGCGAGCCGTTGCGCGTCCAGCGTCACGTGGACGGTCTGGTCAGGCCCGCCGATCGTGTAGACGTTGCGGGTCCCCGGCACGCGCTTGATCTCGGCCTCGATGGCATGGGCGACCTGCCGCAGCTCGTGGGCACCCCGCGAAGGATCCCGGGTCCACAGCGTGACGGCGAGCACCGGCACGTCGTCGATGCCCTTCGGCCGCACCAGCGGCGGCAGGATACCGACGCCGGGTGGTCGCCAGTCCTGGTTCGAGTAGATCGCGTTGTACAGGCGCACGATCGCGTCCGTGCGCTCCTGTCCCACCTCGAACTGCACGGTGACGACGGCCGCGCCGGGGCGCGACACCGAGTAGATGTGCTGCACCCCGGAGATCTCGGCCAGCACCTTCTCCATCGGCGTCGCCACGAGATCCTCGACCTGCTGCGCGCTCGCACCCGGGAAAGGCACGATCACGTTCGCCATCGTGACGTTGATCTGCGGCTCCTCCTCGCGCGGCGTCACGAGCACGGCGAACAGCCCGAGGAGCAGCGCGGTCAGCCCGAGCAGCGGCGTGAGCTCGCTGTCCTGGAACAGCCGCGCGATGCGGCCGCTGAACCCGAGATTCTCAGTCATGGGCCTGCGGCGGCCGCCGGACCTTCAGAGCGGCCGCGGCCGGATCGAGCGCGATGTTTTCGCCTGCGACGAGCCCCGCGAGCACCTCGACGCGATCGCCACGCGCATGACCGAGGCGGACCTGCCGCAGCGCCACGCGTCCGTCGGGCGCGACCACGTACACGGCGCGCAGTTCGCTGCGCTCGACCACGGCGGTGCGCGGCACGAGCAGCCGCCGGGCCTCGCCGGTGACGAGACCCACCTTGACGAACATCCCCGGCGAGAGGCCGACGAGTCCCTGTGGCAGCTCGAGTCGCCCGCGGAACGTGCTCGACTGCGATTGGGCGGACGGGAAGAGCGTCAGGCCCGTGGCCTCGATGCGCCGTTCTCCGACGTAGACGGCGGCCCTGCGCACCTGGCGGACCTGCTCGATGACACTCTGCGGCACGTCGACGACGACCCGCAGCGCATCGAGCGATGCGCCCGACATGAGGGGCGTGCCCGCGGCGACCGTCTCTCCGACACGCACGTGCTTCGCGGTGACGACGCCCGAGTACGGTGCACGGACCTCGGTGTAGGCCACGCCTTCGCGTGCCGCCTCGAGGCCGGCCCTGGCCGCGATGAGCCTCGCGACGGCCGCGTCACGTGCCGCGCTCGCCTCGTCGAGCGTCGATTTCGCAACGACGCGACGCTGGTACATGTCATGGATGCGCTGGTAGCGGGTCTGGGCCTCCGCCTCGCGCGCCGAGGCTTCCTTGAGCGTCGCCTGCGCCTGCGTGAGGCCCGCGACCTGCTCGGTGCTGCGTATCCGCACCACGACCGAACCCGCTGCGACGAAGTCGTTGACGTCGAAATTGACTTCGACGACGCGGCCGGCCGTCTGTGCCGAAACGGTGGCCTGGTTCACCGCTTCGACGGTGCCGTCGAGCACGCGCTCGGCCGGTGTGAATTCCTCGGCGACACTGAGCGTCGCGAGACCGGCGGACGGCGCCCCGGACGCCGCCTGCGCGTGGCCGACGGCCACCCACGCGAGGCTCCCCGCGAACAGACTCGAGACCGCGCAAGCGCGCACGACCGACCCGGCTCGCCGCATCGGAGACTCCTCGCAGATCAGAACGCCGCGCCGGGCCGGATGCCGAGCCTGCGGAGAATCGCCGCGAGCGGACAGAACCCGGTGAACGCCGACTGGAACAGGTTTGCGCCGACGAACGCCGCCAGCCAGTGCCACCCGGGACTGACGAAGTGCCCGAGCACCAGGCTCGCCAGGACCATCAGGCCGGCGAAGGCGAGGACGACTCGATCGATGCTCATGGTAGTGTTCTCCTGCGTCGCCTGCTTCAGCGGCGGCCGTCGTCCACGACCCGGCCGGTCTGCGGGTCGATGCGGATGATCGGCAGACCCGCTGCCTTCCACGCCTGGATGCCGCCTGCGAGATGCGTCAGCTCGCCGTGGCCCGCGGCCTGCAGCTTGTGCGCGGCCAGCAGGGACCGCTTCCCCGAGCCGCAATGCAGCACCAACCGGCGTCCCTGCGCCGAAATGGCCTGCGGGTCGAAGGTCGAGAGCGGGTAGAGAAGTGCGCCATGGATGCGCTCGAACGCGTACTCATTGGCCTCGCGCACGTCGACGAGCAGGATCTCGCCGTTCGCGAGCCACGCGTGAACCTGCTCCGGAGTGGCCTCCGTCACGTTCGTGTCGAGGTGGTTCATGGTCCTTGATCCGGTGCTGGCACGTTCGGTGGGCGATGGTCGGAAGCGGTCACAGCGGCCGTCCGATGACGTTGAGCGGAACCTTGAGGTAACTCACGCCGTCCGGCGCCGGCGGCGGAAAGCGCCCGGCGCGGATGTTGACCTGCACGGAGGGCAGCACGAGGTTGGGAACGTCGAGCGTGGCGTCGCGTGCCTCGCGCATGGCGACGAAGCCCGCCTCGTCCACACCGTCGCGGACGTGGATGTTCGCGGCCCGCTGCTCGGGCAGCGTGGACTCGCAGCGGGGCTCGCGCCCGCCCGGCGAATAGTCGTGGCAGACGAAGACGCGCGTGTCGTCCGGCAGGGCGTAGAGCCGCTGGACCGAACGGTACAACTCGACGGCGTTGCCGCCCGGAAAGTCGCAGCGCGCCGACCCGCCGTCCGGCATGAAGATCGTGTCGCCGACGAAGAGCGCGTTGCCGATGAGGTAGGCCACGCTGTCGCTGGTGTGGCCGGGAACGCCAATGACGCGACCGGGGATGCTGCCAACGTCGAGCGCCTCACCGTCGGTCAGCAGGCGGTCGAACTGGCTTCCGTCCGGCGTGAAGTCGTCGCCGAGGCCGAAGATTCGCTTGAAGGTCGCCTGCACCTTCAGGATACCCCGCCCGATCGCGACGCCACCGCCGAGCTGCGCCTTGAGGTACTGGGCGGACGACAGGTGGTCGGCGTGCGCGTGCGTCTCGAGGATCCACGCGACGCGCAGGCGGGCCTGCGTGCAATGCGCGACGACGTGATTCGCGGACGCCGTGCCGGTCCGGCCCGAGCGCCAGTCGTAGTCGAGCACCGGGTCGATGATCACGGCGGCGCGGGAGCCGGGATCCGCGACGACGTACGTCCAGGTGCTGGTCGGCGCGTGGAAGAAGGGCGAGACCGTCGGCTGCATGTCGGCTCCCTGATGCGGGCATCGACCATATTAGTGATTGCTAAATTAGTCAAGCCTGAACTACAATCGTCGCACCCCGCAGGAGCAAGCCGCAGATGTCGCGCGCCGCCCGCCGCAACCCCGCGCCCGCAGCCACCCCGCGGGCGGCGACCGACCGCATGCACGAGCACGTCGGCGACGCCGCGCAGCTCCTCAAGGCGCTCGGCAACGACCAGCGACTGCTGATTCTCTGCAACCTCCTCGAGGGCCCGTTCTCCGTCGGCGAGCTGAACCAGCGCCTCGACCTGAGCCAGTCGGCGCTCTCGCAGCATCTTGCGCTGCTGCGTGCATCCGGTCTCGTGAGCACACGCCGGGAAGCGCAGACCATCCACTATTCGCTGCCGGATGGCCCGGTCGTGCGGGTCATGGAGTTGCTGCAGGACATCTACTGCCGTCCGCGGCCCGACCGCTCGCTGCCGTGAGCCGGCCGCGGCCGCTGCGACGGCTCAGGCGCGCTGCGTGCTAGCCGCCCTGATCGGCGCCCTCGCCGTCGGGCTGAGCCTCGGACTGCTCGGCTCCGGTGGGTCCATCCTCACCGTGCCGGTGCTGCATTACCTGCTCGGCCAGCCCGAGAAACTCGCGATCGCTGGTTCGCTGCTCGTGGTCGGGTCGATCGCGACCGCCGCGTGCCTGCCTCATGCCAGGAGCCGGCAGGTGGATTGGCCAAGCGTGCTCTGGTTCGGACTGCCGGGCATGGCCGGGGCCTGGGTCGGCGCCTCGCTCGCGACCTGGGTCCCTGGCCCCGTGCAGCTTGCGACGTTCGCGGGCGTAATGCTCCTCGCCGCGTGGCGGATGCTGCGTGGCGGCATCCTGCAGCGTCGGGACCGCATTGCACCGCGCATCTCGGTCGTCGCCGGCGGGACGGGCGTGGGACTGCTGAGTGGCCTCGTCGGCGTGGGCGGTGGATTCCTGATCGTCCCGGCGCTGGTGCTGCTCGCTGGCGTGCCGATGGGCCGCGCCGTGGGTACGAGCCTCGCGGTGATCGCACTGAATTCCTTCGCTGGCTTCGCCCGCTACCTGCCGGTGCTCGAAGCGGAGGAACTGGAACCCGACTGGACGATTCTCGTCCTCATCGCTGCGATCGGCGTGGTTGGCAGCCTCGCCGGCCATCGCCTCGGCCGCCGGCTGCCCCAGGCGGCGCTGCGCAGGATCTTTGGCGCTTTCCTGTTCGCAATGAGCCTCTTCATTACGATCGAGGTCGCGCCCCGGCTTCTGTAGGGGACATTCCGCTTTTCGGGCGTAAACGCAAGAAGCGGAATGTCCCCTTCTTTGCCGCGCGAAAGGCGGCATATCCCGTCTTGGTCAGGGCGTCCCTTCGAGCTCCGCGAGACGCCGCTCGAGGTCCGCGAGCTTCTCGCGCGTGCGCTTCAGCACGGCCGTCTGGACGTCGAACTCCTCGCGTGTCACGAGGTCGAGCCGGGCGAGCCCGCCCTGCAGCACGCCCTTGAAGTTCTGCTCGAGGTCGCGACGCAGCGCGCTCAGGTTTTCCGGGACGGCCGAGGCGAGTCGCCGGGCGAGGTCGTCGATGACGCGGGGGTCGAATGCCATTGGAGCCATGCCGGTCGTTGAGCGGGCAATAGTGTAGAGGAAGCACGCCCTCGCGCTCCGGCTTGATGCGGCTCGTGGCCGATTCGCGCCAATCTGGTGCACTGCAACGTCCCCGGTCGCCGCGCTCGCACGCACCTCGCCTGCCTGGCGGCGTGGCACGCTTCCTGCATCGCGGTCTCCGGAGCCGTATGCGGGACACCGGAGGACTGCCACCGATGAAGCTCATCAGCGCGATCGTCAAGCCATTCAAGCTCGATGAGGTGCGGCAGGCCATCGCCGACCTCGGCGTACAGGGGGTCACGGTCACCGAGGTGCAGGGCTTCGGTCGCCAGCGTGGTCACGTCGAGCTCTATCGGGGCGCGGAGTATCGCGTCGACCTCCTGCCCAAGACCAAGGTCGAGGTGGCGGTGGAGGACCTCCTGGTCGAGCAGGTGATCGAGGCCATCACCAACGTCGCACGCTGCGGACGGATCGGTGACGGGAAGATCTTCGTGACCCAGCTTCACCAGGTCGTCCGGGTCCGCACGGGCGAAAGCGGCGCCGAAGCCGTCTGACCCGGTTGCCGCCCTTCAGTCCACCCAATTCAGACAGGAGAACGCCCGTGAACACGCCGAATGTCGCACCAGGCCGCCCAGGGGCCCTCGTGCCCGCCCTGGGACTGCTGCTAACGCCCGCCCTCGGGCTGGCGCAGGACGCACCCGTGCCCGACAAGGGAGATACCGCCTGGATGATGACCGCGACGGTCCTGGTCATCCTCATGACCCTCCCGGGCCTCGCGCTCTTCTACGGCGGGATGGCACGCGCGAAGAACGTCCTGTCGCTGCTCATGCAGGTCTTCATGATCTTCTGCACGGTGGCGCTCCTGTGGTCGTTCTACGGCTACAGCCTGGCGTTCACCGCAGGAAACGCGTTCATCGGCGGCTTCGACCGGCTCTTCATGCAGGGCCTCGCCACCGACTCGCTCGCCGCGACCTTCAGCAAGGGCGTCTACATTCCCGAGTACGTCTACTTCGTCTTCCAGCTCACGTTCGCCGCCATCACGCCCGCGTTGATCGTCGGTGCCTTCGCCGAGCGCATCAAGTTCGGCGCAGTGCTGCTCTTCACGGTGCTGTGGTTCACCTTCGCCTACCTGCCGATCGCGCACATGGTGTGGTTCTGGGCCGGCCCGGATGCCTACACGGACGCCGCGGCGGGCGCCTCGGCGACCGCTGCCGCAGGTTTCCTGTTCCAGAAGGGAGCGCTCGACTTCGCGGGCGGCACCGTGGTGCACATCAACGCCGGCATCGCCGGTCTCGTCGGCGCCCTGATGCTCGGCAAGCGCGTCGGCTATGGGACGACGGCCATGCCGCCGCACAACCTCGCCATGGTGATGATCGGCGCCTCGCTGCTGTGGGTGGGCTGGTTTGGCTTCAACGTCGGCTCGGGCCTCGAGGCGAACGGCTATACCGGCATGGTGTTCGCGAATACGATTCTCGCGACGGCCGCAGCCGCCCTGGCCTGGACGTTCGCGGAGTGGATCCACCGGGGCACGCCCACGATGCTGGGCGCCGCCTCCGGCGCCGTCGCGGGACTGGTGGCAATCACGCCTGCCTGCGGCTGGGTCGGGCCGATGGGCGCCATCGCGATCGGCCTCGTCGCGGGACTCGTCTGCCTCTGGGCCGTCGCAGGCCTGAAGCACCGGCTCGGCTACGACGATTCGCTAGACGTGTTCGGCGTGCACTGCGTGGGTGGCATCGTCGGCGCGCTGCTCACCGCGGTGTTCTGCTCGCCCTCACTCGGCGGCACGGGCGTCTACGACTACGTCGCCAACGCCGTGGCCGAGTACTCGATCGGCGCGCAGTTCAAGGCCCAGCTCTGGGGCGTGGTCGTGAGCCTCGTGTGGTCGGGTGTCATTGCCGCCATCTCGTTCAAGATCGTGGATCTCGTGATCGGCCTGCGGGTCGCCGAGGAACAGGAACGCGAGGGACTCGACACCGTCTCGCACGGCGAGCGCGCCTACAACTGACCGGAAATGCGGGAGGCGGCCGGTCGCTGATCCGGCCGCCTTCCCCCGCGAGATCCGGGCCGCCCTCACCGGAGTTGGGAGATGAACCTCAGTTTTGCGCAGGCCCACCGCGCCGGCACGGGGACCTCGGGCCCCGTCCTGCTAGACTCCGGTCGTTACTCAGGAGACGACCCGAATGAAAGCGACCGTGACGCTCGTGCTGGCGCTGCTCTCGCTGGGCGTGGCCGGGGCCAGTGAGGTCTTCAGATCCACCGACGACAAGGGCCAGCCGGTCTACACGGACAAGCCCGAGGTCCTGCCGGCGGAGAAGATGAACATCAATACGCGCTCGACGGACACCCTCGAAGTGCAGCGTCGCTACGAGGAGGACATGAAGCGCTATTCCGCATCCGACGCGGTGTCGCGACAGGCCACGGCGAAGGCGACGGATGCGCAGAAGGCCAGGGAGCTGTCCGCCGAGGACCGTGCCAGGCGCTGCACCGAGGCCCGCGCACGCCACGAGGCCTACCAGACCGCGCAGCGCATGTACGAGCCGGGCGCGACCGAAAACGATCGCCGCTACCTGTCGGACGAGGAAATCGAGGTCGCGAAGGCCAACGCCAGGAAGGTCATGGACGAGGCCTGCA
>JAGOXN010000091.1 GCA_018059685.1 Steroidobacteraceae bacterium
ACGTGCCGCAGAGGACGCTTCACAACCTGCCGAGCTTGTGGCGACTCGCGCACTTGACCCCGCACTTGTTGCGTCCGAACTCCAACGCGTCGTCCACGTCGATCGCGCCAAGCTGCAGGCAAGCGGGCAATTGCCGCCGGCCAGCGTCGAGCGACTCATCTTCAACCAGTTCCGGCACATCAAGCGTCCGGTCATACGAAATGCGCTGGGTCGAGGCGCTGAGCCCGTACCACACGGGCATCTCGTCATGGTGACAAGTTCGCTGCCTGGCGAGGGCAAAACGTTTAGCTGCGTGAACCTGGCATTCAGCATGGCGCGCGAGAAAGATCTCGATGTCGTCCTGATCGACGCGGACATTGCCAAGCAGCACGTGAGCCGCGTGTTCGGCGTGGCGGACGAGCCGGGACTGTTGAATGCCCTGGCCGACGACCTGATCGACGTCGAGACGCTGATCCTGCCGACTGACGTCCGCGGGCTGAGCATCCTTCCCGCCGGCCAGTGCGCCGAGGACGACATCGCGACCGAGTTGCTCGCGAGCACGCGCATGGACGAAGTCGCCGCCCGCATTGGCGCGCGCAGCGCCCACCGCATTGCACTCTTCGATTCGCCGCCGCTGCTGCTCACGAACGAGGCACGTGTGCTGGCGTCACTGATGGGCCAGATCCTCCTCGTCGTGCGTGCAGGAGTCACGCCGCAACAGGCAGTGCTCGAAGCGATCAGTTACGTGGACGAGGGAAAGCCCCTGGGTCTCATACTCAACCAGAGCCATGGTCACGCGCCTGGGAGCTATTACGGCTATGGCGCTTACGGTTACGGTGCCTATGGCGGCGACGCCGACCCAGTGCAAGTCAATCGCTGAAAGTTGCCCCAAGGCCAGCCCTGTGATTAAGGGTGTGCAATCAATTGCTTAACAATAATTGACCGCGCACTGTCGGAATTTTTTACGGCATGCCACCCGCGTTCGACGACGGTTGCGCCGGGATCTCGATACCTGTCCTGCTGTCGTCCTCAGCAATCTCCGAATGTCGATTGAATTTGTGACCGTTGTCGCAGGGAGGGCACGGCGCCGGTGACAGGCGGGTAGACCGGACCAGGGTTGGCTCGGAACTTGCAGGACCGGTGCACCACTGGCCGCGAGGGGTCGGTGCCGTCGCATTCATCTGAGTCCCGAGTCATCGAGGAAAGGCCATTGGAGTCGATCGTGCGATGGACACTTGAGCATTTGAGACCATTGTTCGTGGTCGTGGTAGCGACCTTGGTCTCGGTCGCGTCTCTCAGTCCCGCAGATGCAAACCCGGCCGAGGGACCCGGCGGCCCGATCCTCGTCATCACTTCGCCGCAGACTTCGGCAAGGTTCGGCACCTTCTTCGCCGAGATCCTCCGCGCCGAAGGATTCAACGAATTCGCGGTCTCGGACATATCGGCGGTTTCAGCCTCGTCGCTGGACTCATACGACGTAGCGATCCTCGCCCGGATGTCGCTCACGACTGCACAGGTGGCGATGCTGACGGACTGGGTCACGGCAGGCGGCAACCTGATCGCGATGGCACCGGGCAGCGAGTCCTCGGCACTCTTCGGCATCAGCACGGCTGGCAGCAGCCTCTCGAACGCGTACCTCAAGGTCGACAACCTGACGCGCGTGGGCAACGGCATCTATGGCGGCACGATGCAGTTCCATGGCAGCGCGATCACGTACAACCTGACGGGTGCTACGCGACTGGCGGCCCTTCATTCCACGGCGTCCAATTCGTCCGAGACTTCTTTTCCTGCGGTCACGATCCGCAACGCCGGTCTCGTCGGCGGACAGGCAGCAGCCTTCGCGTACGACCTCGCTTCGTCCATCGTTTACACGCGCCAGGGCAACCCCGCCTGGGCCGGTGACGAGCGCGACGGCATTTCGCCGATCCGTGCCAACGACATGTTCTATGGCAACAAGGCGGGCGATTCGCAACCGGACTGGATCGACCTGTCCAAGGTCCATGTGCCGCAGGCCGACGAGCAGCAGCGGTTCCTCGCGAACCTGATCACGGAGATGACGCTGGACCGGAAGCCGCTGCCGCGCTTCTGGTACCTGCCGAAAGCTCACCGCGCGGCGGTGATGGTGACTGGCGACGAACACGGTGGCGCAGGCTGGACATCCAGGTTCGACCAGTTGCAGTCGCTCAGCCCGGCCGGCTGCTCGGTGGCCAACTGGGAGTGTCACCGAGGCACGACCTACACGTATCCGTCGACGCCGGTCTCGAATGCGCAGGCGGCGCAGTATGCGGCCAGCGGATTCGAGGTCGCGCTGCACACCTCCACGGGTTGCAGTGACTTCACACCGTCGTCCATCAATGACACGTTCGCAACCCAGCTCGGCGAGTTCGCGACGGCGTTCCCGAACGTGCCGGCACCCGCCACGAACCGTAACCATTGCATCGTCTGGAGCGACTGGGCCAGCAGCGCGAAGGTGGGGTTCAACTACGGGATCCGGCTGGACACGAACTACTACTACTGGCCGCCCGGCTGGGTGAACAACACGCCCGGTCATTTCACCGGCTCGGCGATGCCGATGCGATTCGCCGATACGGACGGTGCACTCATCGACGTGTACCAGGTCGTCACTCAGATGACCGACGAGTCGCAGCAGTCGTACCCGTACACGATCGACACGCTGCTCGACCGGGCGCTGGGGCCGGAGCAGCACTTCGGCGTGTTCACGGTGAATGCCCACACCGACCCGGGCGGGCACGAGGCCGGCGTCGGCGACGCGGTGATCGCGTCGGCAATCGCGCGCAACGTCCCGATCGTCTCCTCGCGGCAAATGCTCGAGTGGCTGGATGCGCGGAATTCATCGCGCTTCTCGTCCCTTGTCTGGAACAGCGGCAACAACACGCTGAGTTTCACGATCGTTCCGGGGAGCGGCTCGAACGGCCTCACGGGCCAGGTTCCTGCGCGGACGACGACCGGCGCTCTCACGAACCTCACCCGGAACGGGCAGGCGGTCACCTACGAGTGGGCCTCGCTCAAGGGCATGGACTACGCCGTATTTTCCGGCCTGTCGGGCAATTATGTCGCGACGTATTCCGCCGACAGCACGGCGCCGACCATCGCCGCAAACTTCCCCGCCAGTGGCGCGACCGATGTCCTGGGTTCCACCGTCGTCACGGCCACGTTCAGCGAGTCAATGGATCCTGCGACGATCGGCACGGCGACCTTCGAACTCCGGAGCGGGACGACCCTCGTCTCGGCGTCCGTGAGCTATGACGCGCTCGCCAAGATTGCGCGGCTGCAGCCCGCCTCTACGCTGGCGCCTGGCACGTATACGGCGACCGTGCAGGGCGGAACGACGGATCCTCGCGCCAAGGACCTGCTCGGCAATGCGCTGGCGGCCGATTTCACGTGGTCGTTCAACGTGGGCAATGCGCCACCGGATGGATGCCCGTGCAGCGCGTGGCCAAACACGACGGTGCCCGCGGTGCCGTCTACCTCGGACACCGGTGCGGTTGAACTCGGCGTCCGGTTCAGGGCGAACGCCAGTGGCTACGTCACGGGCATCCGCTTCTACAAGGGCGCCGCCAATACCGGAACGCACGTCGGCAACCTCTGGACGAGCACAGGAACACTGCTTGCAACGGCGACCTTCACGAACGAGACCGCCACAGGCTGGCAGACGGTCACGTTCTCGTCACCGGTCGCGATTACGGCGAACACGGTCTACGTCGCCTCGTATTTCGCGCCGAATGGCGGCTATGCTGCCGATGCCAACTACTTCGCATCCGCGGGTGTCACGAACGGTCCCCTTTACCTGCTGAAGGACGGCGAAGCCGGCGGCAACGGCCTCTATCGATATGGCTCGAGCAGCGCGTTTCCGAACGCGACCTATCAGTCAAGCAACTACTGGGTCGACGTGATCTTCACGACGATTCCAGGACCTCCAGATACGACACCGCCGACGATTACGGCGACGTCGCCGACGAGCGGAGCGACTAACGTCCCGGTGAATTCGACAATCTCGGGGACGTTCAGCGAGACCCTGGACGCAACGACCGTCGGATCGGCCACGTTCGAGCTACGCGATGCCTCGAACGCACTCGTCGTTGCGACGGTTGCCTACAGTGCTGGGACGTCCACGGCAACGCTGGTACCCAGCGCTCCGCTCGCTTCGAGCGCGGTCTATACCGCCACGCTGCGTGGTGGAAGTGCCGATCCTCGGATCAAGGACACTGCCGGGAACGCGCTGGCAGCCAACTTGACCTGGTCGTTCACGACGGCCGCTGCATCGGGCGGTGGGTGTCCCTGCAGTGCATGGGATTCGACCGCGGTGCCGAGCCTGCTGACCGATCCGGACACGGCTCCGATTGAGTTGGGCGTCAAGTTCCGAACCGACGTCAGCGGCTACATCACGGGCATTCGCTTCTACAAGGGGCCGCAGAACCTCGGTGTTCATACGGGTAGCCTGTGGACCAGCACCGGGACGCTGCTCGCCACTGCAACCTTCGCAGGCGAGACGGCTTCAGGCTGGCAGCAGGTGAACTTTTCCGTGCCGGTGGCGATAGCCGCCAATACCGTCTACGTGGCCTCCTATTTCGCGCCGCAAGGGCGCTACTCCTCGAGCAGCCAGTACTTCGCGAGTTCGGGTTTGGATAACGGCGTCCTGCACCTCCTGCAGAACGGCGTGAGCGGCGGCAATGGTGTCTACGCCTATGCCGCGACCAGTTCGTTCCCGAACTCCACCTATCAGTCGACCAACTACTGGGTCGACGTCGTCTTCCAGACCTCGATCGGTCCGGACACGACCCCGCCGACCGTAACGGCAACGACACCGCTGAGTGCTGCGACGGGCGTGTCCGTGTCCACGGCCGTGACGGCCACGTTCAACGAGCCTCTGGACGCAGCGACTGTCAGCGGCACTACCTTCGAGCTTCGCAATGCGGCCAATTCGCTGGTGGCTGCGACGATCAGCTACAGCGCGTCGACCAACACGGCCACGCTGGTGCCGAACGCGGCACTTTCTACGTCCACGACATACACCGCGACGCTCAAGGGCGGTGCGACCGACCCGCGCATCAAGGACGTCGCCGGCAACGCATTGGCTGCGAACCATTCGTGGTCATTCACGACCGGCACCACCGCCGGGTGCAGCGGCAATCCGATCGTGGTCGAGAACTGCCTGACGGGCAGCGTTTCGAGCGAGTGGGACGTCTCGGGCGCCGGTGACCCGAGCATCCAGGGATTTGCGACCGACATCAGCGTCAATCGCGGCGGCCCGATCAACTTCAAGGTGAGCACGAACGCTTCGAGCTATCGCTTCGACATCTATCGCCTCGGATACTACGGCGGACTCGGCGCCCGCAAAGTGGCGACGGTTCAGCCTTCCGCCTCGCTACCGCAGAGCCAGCCAAATTGCCTCAGCGACGCCGCCACGGGCCTCATCGATTGCGGGAACTGGGCGGTCTCGGGCTCGTGGGCGGTGCCTGCGAACGCAACCTCCGGCATCTACATCGCAAAGCTTGTGCGAACGGACACGGGCGGCGCGAGCCACATCGTGTTCATCGTCAGGGACGATGCGAGTACTTCCGACGTCCTCTTCCAGACGTCGGATACCACTTGGCAGGCCTACAACAGCTACGGCGGCAACAGTCTCTACACCGGCGCTCCGGCCGGCCGCGCGTACAAAGTGAGCTACAACAGGCCCTTCAACACTCGGTCGGTGGATAACGGACAGGACTGGTTGTTCAACGCCGAGTACCCGATGGTGCGCTGGCTCGAGGCCAATGGTTACAACGTCAGCTACACGACCGGCATGGACAGCGATCGACTCGGATCGCTGATCCGCAATCATCGCGTGTTCATGTCGGTCGGCCACGACGAGTACTGGTCGGGCGGACAGCGTACGAACGTAGAGGCCGCGCGCGATGCAGGCGTGCACCTGGCGTTCTTTAGCGGTAACGAGGTGTTCTGGAAGACCCGCTGGGAAAACAGCATCTCGAGCCCGAGCACGGCCTACCGGACGCTCGTGTCGTACAAGGAGACGCACGCAGGCGCCAAGATCGATCCCACGGCGATCTGGACCGGCACCTGGCGGGATCCGCGGTTCAGTCCGCCCGCGGACGGCGGCCGGCCCGAGAACGCGTTGACCGGCACGATTTTCACCGTGAACGACGGTCCCGGTGGCACGACGTCGATCGTCGTGCCCGAGGCCGACGGCAAGATGCGCCTGTGGCGCAACACCAGCATCGCGACGCTGGCGACGGGTACGAGCGCGACGCTCCCCTTCGGCACGCTTGGCTACGAATGGGACGAGGACCTCGACAATGGTTCCCGGCCGGCGGGCCTCATTCGCCTGTCGGCGACCACCGTCAATGGAGTCTCGTACCTGCAGGATTACGGCTCGACCTATGCTTCGGGGAATGCGACGCACTCGCTGACGCTGTACAAGGCGCCGAGCGGCGCACGAGTATTCGGTGCAGGTACCGTGCAATGGTCATGGGGTCTCGACGCCAATCACGACCGCGCGGGAACTTCGACCGACGTTCGCATGCAGCAGGCCACGGTGAACCTGCTCGCAGACATGGCCACGCAGCCCGCGACCCTGCAGGCGGGCCTCGTCACCGCAACAGCCTCCACGGACTCGTCGGCGCCGACCTCGGCGATTACCTCACCTGCGGCGGGCGCGTCGCTGGAGCAGGGCACACCGGTCACGATTTCCGGGACGGCAACAGACGCCGGCGGTGGACGGGTTGGAGGTGTCGAGGTCTCGATGGACGGCGGCACGACCTGGCGTCGCGCGACTGGCCGTGGCAACTGGACCTACAACTGGACGCCTGCCTCTGCCGGCTCGGTCGTGATCAGGTCGCGTGCCGCGGATGACAGCGGCAACCTCGAGACAGCGGGCGCCGGCCGCACGGTGACGGTCACGTCCGACGTGACCTGCCCATGCACCATCTGGAGCTCGTCTGCCGTCCCGAACGAGATCCAGGACCCCGACACGTCCTCGACGGAGCTTGGCGTCAAGTTCCGCTCCGACGTGAATGGATTCATCAGGGGCATACGCTTCTACAAGGGTCCGAACAACGGCGGTACCCACGTCGGCAGCCTCTGGACCAGCAGCGGCGCGCTGCTCGCCCGGGCGACCTTCACCAGCGAAACCGCCTCGGGCTGGCAGCAGGTCGACTTCGCCACGCCGGTGGCCATCACGGCGAACACCGTTTACGTGGCGAGCTATTTCGCTCCGCAAGGCCGGTATTCGGGCGACGACGGTTACTTTGCGAACCAGGGCGTGGACCGCGGTGTGCTGCATGCGCTGCGGAATGGGGTCAGCGGTGGGAACGGCGTTTACGGATACGGAGCGAGTCCCAACTTCCCGACGTCTACGTATCTCTCGGAGAATTACTGGGTCGACGTCGTATTCGTCACAGAGCTCGTCCCGGGCAATAACCCGCCCGTAATCACGAACCCGGGCGCGCAGACCGGCACCGTAGGCGTGGCCATCACCGCCGTCCAGTTGCAGGCGACCGATGCCGACAACGATCCGCGTTCCTTCACGGCGACCGGTCTGCCGCCGGGCTTGTTGATCTCGACCTCGGGACTCATCACGGGCACCCCGACGACTGCGGGCACGTTCAGCGTGACCGCGACGGTAAGTGACGGTCGCGGCGGTACCGCTTCAACCATCTTCGCGTGGGCGATCGCAGGACCGAACGTCGCGCCCACGATCACCAACCCAGGTGCTCAGACCAGCACCGTGGGCACGGCAGTCAGCCTGCAGATCCAGGCGAACGACGCCAACAATGACCCGTTGACGTTCAGCGCGACGGGATTGCCCCTTGGACTGAGCATTTCGTCGTCTGGGCTCATCAGCGGTACGCCGACGACCGCGGGAACCGCGTCCGTGGTCGTGACGGCAGACGATCTGAAGCCCGGGGGGACCGCTTCGACGACCTTCACCTGGACGGTGTCGGTGCTCGTCGACACGCAGGCGCCCACGCGGCCGTCGACCCTCACGTCGACGAAAGTGAACGGCAATCCTGTACTGACGTGGACGGCGTCGACCGACAACGTCGGCGTAACGGGCTACGAAATTCATCGGTCGACGGATGGGACGTACAACCCTGCGGTCCTCACAACCGTCGGGCCGGTAACGACCTGGACCGATACCGCGGTGACGGAGGCAGTGCGGTATACCTACGCCGTGGTCGCCTTCGACGCCGCAGGAAATCGCAGCACGCGCTCGCCACTGCGCAGTGTGACCGCAGGTGCGGTTCCGTCCACTCCGACGACGTTGAGAGCCTCGCTGATCAACGGCAATACACAGGTCCAGCTCACCTGGAACGCCTCGACGGACAACGTGGGTGTCGTCGAGTACATCATCTACCGAACCACGTCCGGCAATGTGCTCGGTCCCGAAGTCGGGCGCACTCCGACGCCAGGCTGGGTTGACACGACCGTGACGACCGGCGCGGGAATTCGCTACACGTATGCGGTCAAGGCTCGGGACGCGGCGAACTACCTGAGCAACAGGTCGAACTTCTCGAGCGTAACGGTCCCGTGACCGATTTCGTGCGGCGAGATGGGCGGCGCTATTCCCGGCCGACGATGGCCGCAACGTGCTCGGCAATCGCGAGTGACGCGGTGAGCCCGGGCGACTCGATGCCGAACAGGTTCACGAGTCCGGGGACGCCATGGACCGCCGGTCCGTCGATGCGGAAGTCGGCTGCGGGCTCGCCAGGCCCCGCGATCTTCGGCCGGATTCCTGAGTAGGCGGGCGCCAGTTGACCGTCTGCGAGGCCGGGCCAGTACTTGCGGATCTCGGCGCCAAGTCCGGCGGAACGGGCAGGGTCGACCGCGTAGTCGATCGTGTCTACCCATTCGACGTCCGGGCCGAATCGAGCCTGGCCGGCGAGATCGAGCGTCAGGTGCACTCCGAGCCCGCCTCGCTCCGGTACTGGATACACCAGTCGCGTGAATGGCGGCCGGCCCACGAGCGAAAAGTAGTTTCCCTTCGCGAGAAATGCAGCTGGCACGTGGGCAGATGCCAAGACCTCCACGCGCTTCGCCAGCGCAATAGCGCCCAGGCCCGCGCAGTTGATCAGCCATCGTGCCGACACATCCGTTTCGCCGTCGTCGCCGCAGTGGAGGTGAAGACGGTCGGTGCTCGC
>JAGOXN010000413.1 GCA_018059685.1 Steroidobacteraceae bacterium
ACAAGGAGGCGGGATCGGCGCTGTTGCGCGACGAACGCCTCGTGGCGGCGATCCTCGAGGCGACGGTAAGGGCCGCGGGCGTGCCCGTGACGCTCAAGATGCGCACCGGTTGGGACCCGTTCAACCGCAATGGTGTCGTGATTGCGCGAATCGCCGAATCGTGCGGCGTGACAGCACTCGCGGTGCACGGCCGTACCCGCGCGTGCCGCTTCGCGGGGCCGGTCGAGTACCGGACCATCGCCGAGATCAAACAGGCCGTCGCCATCCCGGTCATCGCGAACGGCGACATCGATTCCGCGGACAAGGCCGCCATCGTCCTCGCGTCCACGGGCGCGGACGGCATCATGATCGGCCGCGCTGCACAGGGCCGGCCCTGGATCTTCCGCGAGATCGAGGCACGACTCGCGGGTCGGGCGCGACCGCCGGAACCGACCTCGGTTGAGTTGCGTGCTATCATGACCGCTCACCTGCGCGATCTGTACGCTTTCCATGGGGTGGAGGCGGGAGTCCGGGTCGCGCGCAAGCACATCGGATGGTATTGCCGGGAGCGCCCGCAGGCGCTGGCCTTTCGTCGATCCATCATGCAGGCGGAGACGACCGTGGAGCAGCTGGCACGGGTGCACGAATTCTGCGCAGCGCTGGAGCAGCAATCCGCGGTGGCCGCCTGAACGACACGAAGAGGACGAGTCTCAATGGCCCTCCGCAAGAAGACCACGAACCGCCGCGAGTTCAAGCCCGTGGTGCCGGTCGCCGGTCGCAGCGTGCCGCTGCGCAAACTCACTGAACAGGCGCTCGACAGTTATTTCACCAGCCTGAACGGCCACGCGCCCGGGCACCTCTATGAACTCGTGATACGCGAGGTCGAGGAGCCCCTGCTGCGCGCAGTCCTCGACTACGTCGAGGGCAACCAGTGTCGCGCCGCGGACGTCCTCGGCATCAACCGCGGCACGCTGCGCAAGAAGCTCAAGGGCTACGGCATCTCCGGCTGAGACCGGTGCCTGCGAGTCGCCGGTGAGCCTCAAGATCCGCCGGGCGCTGCTCAGCGTCTCGAACAAGGAAGGCCTGCTGGAATTTGCCCGCGCCCTGCGCGAGCGCGGCGTGGCGATCGTGTCGACGGGCGGCACCGCGTCCGTCCTGCGCGGCGGCGGCGTCGAGGTCACCGACGTCTCGGCCGTGACCGGGTTCCCCGAGATCATGGACGGTCGCATCAAGACGCTGCACCCGAAGATCCACGGCGGGCTGCTCGGCCGGGCGGGCACGGACGACGCCGTGATGACCGAACATGGCATCGCGCCGATCGATCTCGTCGCGATCAACCTGTATCCCTTCGCGGCGACCATCGCGAAATCCGGCTGCACCTTCGACGACGCCGTGGAGAACATCGACATCGGCGGCCCGGCGATGGTGCGCGCGTCGGCGAAGAATCACGCACGAGTCACGGTCGTGGTGGACCCGCTCGACTACGGCACGGTGCTCGCCGAGATCGACCGCGGCAATGGCGCGGTCCCGGCGGCGACGCGCCTGCGGCTCGCGACCAAGGCGTTTGCGCACACGGCGCAGTACGACGCGGCGGTGGCGTCCTACCTCGACGGTGCGGCGAACGCATCCGGCGCCGGCTTTCCGGACCTGCTCGCGCTGCAGTATCGCAAGCGCATGGACCTGCGATATGGCGAGAACCCGCACCAGCAGGCGGCGTTCTACGTCGCCACTGACGCGCAGGGGGCCTCGGTCGGATCGGCCTCGCAGCTGCAGGGCAAGGACCTGTCGTTCAACAACCTTGCCGACGCGGACACGGCCTTCGAGTGCGTGCGCCAGTTCGATGCGCCGGCCTGCGTGATCGTGAAGCACGCGAATCCCTGCGGCGTCGCGGTGGCGGCGACACAGGAGGCCGCCTATGACCAGGCGTACCGCACGGACCCCACCTCGGCGTTCGGCGGCATCATCGCCTTCAACCGCCCGCTCGCGGGCGGGACGGCCCAGGCGCTGCTCGAGCGGCAGTTCGTCGAGGTGATCGTGGCGCCCGGTGCGGACGCGGAGGCACGCGAGGCGTGCGCGCGCAAGGGCAACGTCCGGCTGCTCGTGACCGCCGGGCTTGCGCCGGGCAATTCCCGGTTCGAGGTTCGCAGCGTGAACGGCGGCCTGCTGCTGCAGACACGCGACGACGGCATGGTCGGGGAAAGCGAACTCGTGGTGGTGACGCGGCGCTCGCCCTCGCCCGCGGAGCACGCGGACCTGTTATTCGCCTGGCGCGTCTGCAAGTACGTCAAGTCGAATGCCATCGTGTTCGCAAAGGACGGCGCGACCGTCGGCATCGGCGCCGGACAGATGAGCCGCGTCGTCTCCACGCGCATCGCCGCCATGAAGGCGCGCGACGAAGGGCTCGAACCGCGCGGCTCGGTGATGGCCTCCGATGCCTTCTTCCCGTTCCGCGACGGTCTGGATGCCGCGGCCGAACACGGCATCACGGCGGTGATCCAGCCCGGAGGATCGAAGCGCGACGCGGAAGTCGTCGCGGCGGCCGACGAGCAAGGTCTCGCGATGGTGTTCACCGGCATGCGGCACTTCCGGCATTGAAGGTCCTGATCATCGGTTCGGGTGGCCGCGAGCATGCGCTCGCGTGGAAGGTGGCGCAGTCATCGCGCGTATCGCAGGTCTACGTCGCGCCGGGCAACGCAGGCACTGCACGCGAACCGCGCACGACGAATGTCGACATCGCGGCTGACGACCTCGCGGGACTGGTGCGCTTCGCGCGCACGTCGAAGGTCG
>JAGOXN010000092.1 GCA_018059685.1 Steroidobacteraceae bacterium
GTCTGGTGATGCTCGCCTACACGTTCTTCGGTGGATTCCTCGCCGTGAGCTGGTCCGACGTGCTGCAGGGAACGCTCATGTTCCTGGCGCTGGTGCTGGTTGCGGCCATGGGCGTCGCCATGACGGGTGGGTTTGGCGACATGGCCGCTGCTCTCGAGGCCCGCAACCCCGCGCTGCTCGACCCGTTCGTCGGTGAAGGCGGCCAGGCCATCGGCGCGATGGGGATCGTGTCGCTGCTCGCGTGGGGCCTCGGGTACCCGGGTCAGCCGCACATCCTCGCGCGCTTCATGGCGATCAGGGATGCGTCCGAGATGCCCACCGCGCGTCGCGTGGCGATGGGCTGGGTGGTCGTCGTGCTCGCCGCGGCCATCGTCGTCGGCATGGCGGGCATCCTGGTGCTCGACCCGCCGCTCGCCGGCACGGACAGCGAGAAAGTCTTCGTCGTCATGTCCGCGACTTTCCTGCACCCGGTGCTCGCCGGGATCTGCATGTCCGGCATCCTGGCCGCGATCATGAGCACCGCCTCGGCCCAGCTGCTCGTCGCGTCGTCGGCGTTCGCGCAGGATTTCTACAAGGGGCTGTTCCGCCACGATCCGGGCCGCGTCGAGCTCCTCTGGGTCGGTCGCGGTACCGTGCTCGTGATCGCGGCGCTCGCCTACGCGCTGGCGTTCAATCCGGACAACAAGGTCCTCGATCTCGTGGCCTGGGCCTGGGCCGGGTTCGGCGCCGCGTTCGGGCCCGCCATCGTGCTGTCGCTGTACTGGCGCGGCATGACCCGCAATGGCGCGCTCGCCGGCATCGTCGTCGGCGGGCTCACCGTCATCCTCTGGAAGCAGGGCAGCGGCGGGATCTTCGCGCTCTACGAGATGGTGCCGGGCGTCGTGCTCGGCACGCTCGCGATCTGGATCACTTCGCGATTCTCCCCGCCTTCAGGATGAACTCCTCGATGCGGCGCTCGAGGACCGGCAGCGTGACGCCGCCGTTCTCGAGCACGGCGTCGTGGAAGGCCCGGACGTCGAACCGCGCGCCCAGGGATTCCGCGGCGCGGCCGCGCAGTTCCACGATCTTCAGCTCACCGATCTTGTAGGCGAGTGCCTGTCCCGGCCAGGCGATGTAACGATCCACCTCCGTGCGGATCTCGTGCGTCGACAGCGCGGTATTGGCCGCGAGGTAGTCGAGCGCCTGCTGCCGGCTCCAGCCCTTCCAGTGCAGGCCGGTGTCGACGACGAGACGGCAGGCGCGCCACATCTCGTAGGTGAGCCGGCCGAAGCGCTCGTAGGGCGTGTGATACACGCCGAACTCCTCGCCGAGCTTCTCCGAGTAGAGACCCCAGCCCTCGCCGAAGGCGTGCGGGTAGAAGTTGAGCCTGAAACGCGGTACGTCCTCGAGTTCGCGCGCAAGCGCGCCCTGCAGGTGGTGTCCCGGCACGGCCTCGTGCAATGTCAGCGCCGGCAGCACGTACAGCGGCCGCTTGTCGAGCGCGTAGGTGTTCACCCAGTACTCGCCCGCGGCGCCCATGGCGCCGGGGTTGTAGCGGCCCGCGGTGTAGTTGGGGGCGAGCGGCGCCGGTACCGGTCTCACCGTGAACGGCGTGCGCGGCAGCTTGCCGAAGAACCCGGGCGTGCGTCCGTCGACCTCCTTGGCGATCCACGCCGCCGCGTTCAGCAGCTGCTCCGGGGTCTGCGCGTAGAACTGCGGGTCGGTGCGGAGGAACGCGAGGAACTCGCCGAAATCTCCCTTGAAGCCGACCTCGCGGATGATCGCCTCCATCCCGGCCCGGATCCGCGCCACCTCGGCGAGCCCGGTCTGGTGGATCTGCTCTGGCGTCGCGTCCGGCAGCGTCGTGAAATAGCGGACGAGATCGGCGTAGTAGGCGCGACCGTCCGGCAGGTCGGACGCCGCGAGCGAGCGGCGTGCGCCCGGGCGGTATTCACGCTCGAAGAACTCCTGGAACTTCGCGTAGGCCGGCAGGACCGCGCGCTCGATCGCAGTTCGCCCCGCCGCGGCGAGACGCGCGCGATCGGCCTCGGGGACGGTCGAAGGGAAATGCGCGAACGGTGCGAAGAACGGGCTGTCCTCAGGTCGCGCGAACTGCTCCGCCTCGACGATGCCCGAGATGCCGGGCAGGATCTCCGCGGGCAGCGTGAATCCCTCACGGAGACCCATGCGCATGTTGGCGATGTTCTCGTCGAAGTAACGCGGCAGCTCCCCGAGGCGCGCTATGTAGCGTTCGTAGTCGGTGGTCGTGCGGAGATCGGCGAGCTCGTGCATCAGCAGCACGTCGGCGTGGAAGCCGCTGTCGCTCGTGAGCGGCGCGCGCCATTCCCGGTGCCGGGCGAGCGCGAGGCGCTGCGAGACCATGAAGTCGAAGAGCTCATAGCTCACCTGCTCCTGCGCCGTGAGCGCGGTACGGTTGATCGCGCGCAGGCGCTCGAGGAATACGCGGTCGGCGTCCATGCGCCGCTGCTGATCGACCGGGGTGACCGAGGGCAGGCGGTCGTCGTAGGCGTGGACGCCGTCGTAGGTGGCTGCGAGTGGATCCTCGCGCCAGACGTACGCTCGCTCGTCGTCGAAGAGCCGGGCAAGGGCTGCGCCGGGACTCTCCGCGCGGGCAGCGTGCACCGCGCAGGTCGCGGCGAGGCAGGATACGGCGACGGGCAGGATCTTCATGCGTGCGGGACCTCGGATGACCTGGAGACGGCGATCAGGCGATCTTCGCCATCACGTGGCGCACGACCGTGTAGTCCTCGAGCGCGTACATGGAGAGATCCTTGCCGTAGCCCGAGCGCTTGAGTCCCCCATGCGGCATCTCGCTCACCAGCATGAAGTGCGTGTTGATCCAGGTGCAGCCGTAGCGCAGCCGGGCGGCCACCTGCAGGGCACGCGCCGTGTCCTGGGTCCAGACCGAGGAGGCGAGGCCGTAGTCGGAGTCATTGGCCCAGGCGATGGCCTGCCCGGTGTCCTTGAAGCGCGTGACCGACACGACGGGGCCGAATACCTCGCGACGCACGATCTCGTCAGACTGCCGTGCGCCGGCAATGACGGTGGGCTCGTAGAAAAACCCGCCGCCGCCGCCCGGCCGTCCGCCGGTCGTCACCTCGATGTGTTTCGCCTTGCGTGCGCGCGTGACGAAGCCTGCGACGCGCTCGCGTTGCCCGGCGCTGATGAGCGGTCCCATCTCGACCCCCGCCGTCGTCTGGAGTCCCGTCTTGATGGTGCTCACGGCGGATGAGAGATCCGCGACCAGCCGTTCATACACCTTCGATCCGGCGTAGAGACGGCACGCAGCCGTGCAGTCCTGGCCGGCGTTGTAGTAACCGAAGGTGCGCACGCCCGAGACCACGGCTTCGACGTCCGCATCGTCGAACACGATCACCGGCGCCTTGCCGCCGAGCTCGAGGTGCGTGCGCTTGATGCCGGGCGCGGCCTGTCCGAGGATCTTCGCGCCCGTCGCCACGTCCCCCGTGAGCGAGATCATGCGCACCTCCGGATGTCGCGTGAGCGGGGCGCCCACCGATGAGCCGCGACCGCAGACGATGTTCACGACGCCGGGAGGAAAGATCTCGGCGAGCAGGTTCGCAAGCTTCAAAGCCGTGAGCGGCGTCTGCTCGGAGGGCTTCAGCACGCAGGTGTTGCCCGCGGCGAGTGCGGGACCGAGCTTCCAGGCGGCCATCATGAGCGGGTAGTTCCACGGCGCGATCGACGCCACGACGCCCACCGGGTCGCGACGGATCATGCTCGTGAATCCGGCGAGGTATTCACCTGCGACGGCGCCGGTCATCGTCCGGCAGGCGCCGGCGAAGTAACGGAACACGTCGGCGACCGCCGGGATCTCGTCGTTGAGCGCGGCCGGCAGCGGCTTGCCGCAGTTCTGCGATTCGAGCTTCGCAAAGGACGGCCCGTCTGCCTCGATGCGATCGGCGAGCCTGAGCAGCAGCGCGGCGCGGTCCTTCGGCGGCGTCCGGGACCAGCCCTCGAAGGCCGCGTCGGCCGCGTGGACCGCCGCGTTCACCTGTTCGCGCGAGGCTTCCGGCACCTTTGCCAGTACCTTGCCCGTCGCCGGGTCCAGCACTTCCTCGACTTTGCCTTCGCCTGCGACGAGCTTGCCGTTGATGAGGAGCTTCGTTTGCATGTCAGCCTCGTTCGTCTGGTCGGGTCAGATGATATGCGAGCAGGATCGGTGCGAGCGTCACGAGGATCACCACCACCGCGACGACGTTCGTAATCGGGCGTTCGCGCGGCCGGAACAGCTCGCTGTAGAACCAGATGGGCAGCGTCTGCCGGTGGCCGGCGGTGAAGAGCGTGACGATGATCTCGTCGAAGGACAGCGCGAACGCGAGCATGCCGCCCGCGAGCAGCGCGGTCGCGATCTGCGGCAAAAGGACGTGTCGAAACGTCTGCAGCCCGTCTGCACCGAGGTCCATCGACGCCTCGATCCAGCTCGGCGGAATGCGCCGCAGGCGCGCGAGCACGTTGTTGTAGACGATGACCAGGCAGAAGGTCGCGTGCCCCGCGACGATGGTCCAGAAGCCCGGGTCGAGCCCGATGGTCCTGATGCCGGCGAGCAGCGCGAGGCCGGTGATGATGCCGGGCAGCGCGATCGGCAGCACGAAGAGCAGCGTGACGGATTCCTTGCCGGGAAACGGCCGGCGTGCCATGGCGAAGGCCGCCAGCGTGCCGAGCACGATTGCGACCGCGGTGGCGACGGCCGCGACGGCGAGCGAAAGGCGCATCGCGGCCCAGATGTCCTCGCGCGCGAAGGCGACCTCGAACCAGTGCAGCGTGAGTCCGGGCGGCGGGAACTGGTAGGTGCGGTCCTCGGTCGTGAAGGCATAGAGCACGATGACCCACACCGGCGCGTGCAGGAACAGGAGTCCCGCCGCCGCCGCGAGCTTCTGGCCGGTCGAGGGACGGTTCCAGTCCTTCCCCGGGCGGGTCCACGTGCGGCTAGAGCGCATCGAAGGCCCCGAGCCGCTTCGCGAGCGCGAGATAGAGCGCGATGAGCACGATCGGCACCACCGAGAACGCGGCCGCGAGCGGCAGGTTTCCCGCCGTGCCCTGCTGCTGGTAGACCATCATGCCGATGAAAAAGCCGGGGGCGCCCACGACGCTCGGGATGATGTAGTCGCCGAGCGTGAGCGAGAAGGTGAACACGGAACCCGCGGCGAGCCCGGGCAGGGCCAGTGGCAGGACGACGTTGCGGAAGGTCTGCCCGGGCCGCGCGCCGAGGTCCGCGGATGCCTGCAGCAGCGAGGCCGGCACCCGCTCGAGCGCCGCGGCGAGCGGCAGGATCATGAACGGCAGCCACATGTAGACGAACACGATGAACATACCGAGGTAGGACGAGGCGAGCGAGGGTCCGCCGACGACGGGCACGGCGAGCACCCGCTCCAGTGCCCCCTCCGCGCCGACCGTTTCGAAACCCCAGGCGACGATGCCTTCCCTGGCGAGAATGAGCCGCCACGCGTACACCTTGACGAGATAGCTCGTCCACATCGGCAGCATCACGCCGACGTAGAAGAAAGCCTTCATTCGCGGGCCCGCGTGGCGCGCCATGTAGTTCGCCACCGGGAAGGCGACGAAGGCAGAGGCGATCGTGACGGCAAGCGCCATCAGCACGGTGCGCACGACGATGTCCACGTTCGCCGGATGCGTGACGAGCTGCCGGTAGGTCGCGAGCGTCAGTTCCGGCACGATGCGGGCCGTGAACTCGTCGATCGCGTAGAAGCTCTGCATCAGGAGCGCGAACAGCGAGCCCAGGTAGACCGTTCCGAGCCACAGCAGCGGCGGCAGCAGGAGGAGCGCGACGTAGAACGCGCTGCGTCCGTGGAGGAATGTCGACACCGGCCGCAGCATGGCTCAGGTCGCCGCGAGCGGCACGGCATCGCCCGGTCGCCATGCGAGCAGGACGCGCGCGCCGCGTGGCGGCAGGGCAGCCGCGCCGGCGGACTCGGCCCGCGCCACGGCGAGGACCGCGTGCTCGTCCACGCGGAACTGACAGCGGCTGCTCGCGCCGTGGTAGAGGACGTCTTCGAGCGTGCCGGCGCAGGTCACGAAGCCTGCGGGCGCGTCGGCATCGGCCGGCAGCACCTCGATCAGCTCCGGGCGGATCGCGAAGGGCGTGCGTCCGCCGCCGAGTCGCTCCGCGAGCGCGCCCTCGACCACGTTCGCGCGGCCCACGAAGCTTGCGACGAACGCGGTGCGCGGTCGCGCGTACAGCGCACGCGGCGTGTCGAGCTGCTCGATACGACCCTGGCTGAAGACCGCGACCCGGTCGGCCATGCTGAGCGCTTCGCCCTGGTCGTGCGTGACGAACACGAACGTGATCCCGAGGCGCTGCTGCAGTCCCTTCAATTCCGCCTGCATCTCCTCGCGCAGCTTCAAGTCGAGTGCGCCCAGGGGTTCATCGAGCAGCAGCACGCGCGGCTGGTTGATGAGCGCACGGGCGAGCGCCACGCGCTGCTTCTGTCCGCCGGACAGCTCATTGGGCCTCCGGTCGCCGAAATCACCGAGCTGCACGAGCGTCAGCATGCCGAGCGCTCGCCTGCGTCGCTCGGCCGCACCGACCCGGCGCACGCGCAGCCCGTAGGCGACGTTCTCCGCCACCGTCATGTGCGGGAAGAGCGCGTAGTCCTGGAAGACCGTGTTGACGTTGCGGTCGTAGGGCGGGATGTCCGTGACGTCGCGGCCGTCGAGCAGGATGCGGCCGCGATCCGGCCGGTCGAACCCGGCGATCAACCGCAGGCAGGTCGTCTTGCCGGAACCGGAGGGCCCGAGCAGGGCGAAGAACTCGCCGGCCGCAATCGACAGCGACACCCGATCGAGCGCCACTACCGTACCGAAGGCACGGCTCGTGTCGTGGAGTTCGATGGCGGCCGTCATGCGTGATCCCCGGGCACCCGGCGGTCCCGGTATACAGTCGACAAAGCGATTCCCGAGGAGCGACTCGACTGTATACCGGGACCGCCGGGCGCCCTGAAGAGTTACCGCAGCCTGCGTCTCAACGGCCGCCCATCACCGCGACGTAGTCCGTCGCCCACCGGCTGTACGGTACGCAGGTGCCCTGGCTGCAGCTGGCTTCCGGCGTGCGCCAGAAATGGATCCTGGCGAAGTTGTCGAAGCCGTTGGTGGCGCAACCCGTGTCACCGAGCAGCGCATTGCCCGTGCAGGCCGCCGGCACGGCCGGCACCGAGCCGAACCACGCGGCGACGTCGCCCTGGACTTTCGCGTTCAGCGACCACTCCAGCCACTTGTAGGCGCAGTTCGGGTGCTTTGCGTTCGCGGCCAGCATGGTCGTGTCGGCCCAGCCCGTGGCCCCCTCGACGGGCACCGTGCTCGAGACCGGCTGCTTGTTGGCCGCGAGCGTATTGGCCTGGAACGGCCAGGACCCGGACGCGACGATGCCTTCAGTCGTGAAATCCTGCACCTGCACGTTGGCGTCGTGCCAGTAGCGGTGCACCAGCGGGTGCTGCTTGCGGAGCACCTCGAGCGCCGCGGCGTACTGCTCCTCGGAAAGCTCGTACGGATCCTTGATGCCGAGCTCGGGCTTCTTCGTCATCAGGTAAAGCGCGGCGTCGGCGATGTAGATCGGCCCGTCGTAGGCCTGGATGCGGCCCTTGTTGCTCTTGCCATCGCCGAGCTTCTGCTCCTCGAACACGACTGACCACGAGGTGGGCGCCTTCCTGAAGCTGTCGGTGTTGTACAGCAGGACGTTGGGTCCCCACTGGTAGGGCGTGCCGTAGTGACGGCCGTCGACGAAATGCCAGGGTGCCTCGCGGAGGCGTTCGTCCACGTTCGCATAGCTCGGGATGCGTGCAATGTCGACCGGCTGCACGGTGCCGCCGCGGATCAGGCGCAAGGACGCATCGCCAGAGGCCGTGACGAGGTCGTAGCCGCCCTGCGTCATGAGCGAGACCATCTCGTCGGAGGTGCCGGCCGTCTTCACGTTCACCTTGCAGCCCGTCTCGGCCTCGAAGGGCGTGACCCAGTCGTAGGCCTTGTCGGTCTCGCCGCGCTCGATGTATCCGGGCCAGGCGACGATGTCGACCTGGCCTTCGAGCGACTCCACGGCGGCGGCGGCCGGAGCCGCAGCGGGTGCCTCCACGGCGGGTTCCTCTTTCTTCCTTGCGCAGCCCGCGAGGGCGAGTGCGAGGGCAGCAGCAAGCGCGATGCGCTGATCCAGCGCGATGGACCGCAATGACATGGCGATGACCCCCTGGCTCGATCGAGTTCTGATGTGAGAGCTCGGCTGCGTCGGTGGCAGCCGGCGACAGTTTATCCCCGTGCCGGTCATCTGCGGTGCAGGATCAGCTTGAACCGGATGCGAACCTCGTCACCGACCCAGTCCGTGTCCCGCCACTCGCCCTGGCCGACGCCGAAATCGAGGCGGCGGAGGGTGGTCGTGCCGGCCATCTCGGCCGTCACGCCACCGCCGGCCGGGACGAAGGTGAAATCCAGCGTCAGATCCTTCGCGACGCCGCGCAGCGTCAAGGTCCCCGCGGCCTCGAAGCGGCCCGGGCCTCGCGCGGCGAAGCGGTCGGCCGTGAAGGTCGCGGTCGGCCAGCGCTCCACGGCGAAGAAGTCCGGACCGACCAGCACGCCATCACGCTCATCGTTACCCGTTTCTGCGGACGCAGTGTCGACCTCGACGCGCAGCCGGCCCGCCGGCAGCTCCGCCGGGTCGAACTCGATGTCCGCCTGGAAGCGCGCGAAACGTCCGTCGAACGTGCCGCCGGCCTGGGTGGCGACGAACTCGAGGCGGCTCTGCGCAGGGTCGGCGGTCCAGGCGGTCGCCGCCTGCGTGGCGCCGCCCAGCACGAGCAGGCTCCATGCCCAGCCCGCGATCCGCCACGTCCGTCGGTTCACGCTCGCTTGCGACCGCCGAACAGCGAGATTCGCCGCAGCGAGTCGTCCTTCATCCAGAAATGGTGATAGAGCGCGGCCAGCGCGTGCAGCACGGCGACCACCACGAGCACATTGAAGAGGATCTCGTGGACTTCCTCATAGAACTCGTGGGCGTCGTGGTTCTCGGCGACGAGGGCCGGAAACTGGAACAGGCCGAAGAACGTCACCGGGGAATCCGCCGCCGAGGACATCACCCAGCCGGTGATGGGCTGGGCGAGGATCAGGA
>JAGOXN010000414.1 GCA_018059685.1 Steroidobacteraceae bacterium
GCAAGAAGTGAGGCTGCGGCGGCGGGCGGGGCCCCGTGCCGCACCCGGCGGCGGGGCGGAGTCATTCGGCAGACAACGCTTTCGGCTGCATTCGGTTGACCGATGCGCAGTCTACAGAAGCAGTGACCGCCCTGCGGGTATCGCGCGCAACCGAATCGAGCCGCAACCCTGCATCCCGGCCCTGTCAGGCGCTCCATTCGCGCCACTGGGACAGCAGCGGAAAATACAGCCCGAGCCTCACGGGCTGCGGCCCGAGCGGGCGCAACAGCGCGGCATAGCGTTCGAGCTGCGGCCGGTATCGGTCCTGCTCCCGATCGAGGAACTCGTCGAGGCCCGCGCCTTCGTGGCGGCTCGTCTTGTAGTCCACGATCCAGCGCACCCCGCGGTCATCCACGAACGTCCGGTCGATGACGACGCTCACGATCTCGGCGCCGAATCGTCCGGTCAGCGCGAGTTCCGACGCCGAGTCCCGGTGCGACGCATCGAGCAGCCAGCGTCCCCGTTCATCGGCGAGTGTTCGCCGCAGCGCATCCGCGACGCGCTCGACGGCCTCGATGAGGCGCTCCGCGGGCACGCCGAGCTCCGCAAGCTCGTCCGCCCAGCGGCGTTGCAGCCGCGGCTGTTCCGGATCGGGACATGCACCGTCGCGCGCGATCCGCTGCAGTTCGCGATGCACCACCGTGCCGACGTGCCGCGCCGTCTCGGACGCCCAGTCGAACGCCACGAGGGGCGCCTGCGCGACGCGCGGCACGGCCTGCGATTCGACGCGCGGCGCCCGCGGCAATCCTGCGACCTGCCAGCCGGGCGGCAGCCGGCGCAACGGCGCGCTGCGTGCCGTCTCCGCCGCCTCTTCGCCTGGAGGGGTTCCCGACTCTTCGAGCCGACGCACGAACTCGTGGCCCACGACGGGCCACAGCAGGCCGAGCGCCGTGTTCTGCGCGGGCCTGCGCACCGTCGGCGGGCTGGCGTCGTCCTGGACCTGCGCACTGCCGAACAGGTGCAGCCAGCGCTCGGCCCGCGTCGCGGCCACGTACAGCAGGCGGCGCCGCTCCTGCTGCTGACGCTCCCGCTCCAGCCCATCGAGCCAGGCATAGAGCGGATTCGCCTCGCCACCGGTCCTGGCCACCGGCGCCACGACCAGTTCCTCCCGCCCGGCGAACGGCAGTTTCATCCAGTGCAGCAGCCGCGCCTCGTCGCGCCGCAGGCGCCGCTCGAGCGCAGGCACGATCACGGTGTCGAACTGCAGGCCCTTCGCCTTGTGCACGGTGAGCAGTTCGACACGCACCTCCGGATGGGCGCTCGACGGCGCATGCAGCGCCTCGAGCGCGCGGGCGAGCCGCGCGAGGTCCACGGGCCCGGCCCGGCGCGCTTCGAGGTCGGCCAGCGTGTGGAAGTAGGCCTCGACTTCATCGAGTTCGCGATCGGAGGCGAGCGTGGCCGGGCCGCCGAGCGCATTCCAGGCACGCTCGACCGTGTCCCGCAGTCCGAGCCGTCGCAGCTCCCCGCAGGCCGCCTCGAGCAGGCTCCAGGTCCGCTCGAGGCGCATGCGCGCGTCCGCGCCGACCCGGCTGCGACGCGCAGGGTCACGCAGCAGCTCCATGACGGTCGCCCGCCGGTCGTCGGCCACGAGCGCATGCAGCTCGGCGAGCGTGAGTCCACACCAGGGCGCGCGCAGGACCGCGAGCCAGGACGCGCGGTCGGCCGGGTGCGCGAGCGCGCGCGTGAGCGCGAGCAGGTCGAGCACGGCCGGACGTTCGCCCAACGGATCGATGTCGGTTGCACGGCAGGCGATGCCGCGCCGCGCGAGTTCGGCCACGACCTCGACGAGGTGGGCACGACTCTGCACCAGGATTCCGACGCGCGCGCGCGGATCGGCGTCGAGCCGCTCGCGCACGATGTCGACGACCTGCTCGGCTTCGTGGCGGCGACTGCGGCGCAGCAGCGCGTGAACGCGCACGCCGCCCGCCGTGGGCGCCTCCGGCCGCGCGACGCACGGCGAATAGCGCACCGTTCCGCTCAGCACGTCGTCCGTGGCCGGCAGCACTTCCGCGAAGCAGGCATTCACCCACTCGACCACCGGGACGGCCGAGCGGAAATTCACGGCGAGCGTGAGCGGTTCGAGCGCGATGCCGCCGAGGCCCCGCGCGCGCACGTCGAGGAAGAGCCCCACCTCGGCGCTGCGGAACCGGTAGATCGACTGCATCGGGTCCCCGACGAGGAACAGCGTGCGGCCATCGCCCCGGAGCCACCCGGCCGTGAGCGATTCGAGCAACCGGACCTGCGCCTCCGACGTGTCCTGGAACTCGTCGACCAGCACGTGCTCGAGCTCCGCGTCGAGGATGAGTGCGGTATCGGTCGGTGCTTCGGGGGCACCAAGCGCCTGGCGCGCCGCCGCAGCAAAGCGCGGATAGTCCGCAGCGCGCGCTTCCGCGAATACGAGTTCGAGTTCCGCAGCCGCGAGCCTGAGCACGCGGAACTGCGCGAGCAGCGCGCACCACTCCTCGGCGTCGTAACCCGGCGCGGGCAGTCGCCGCACCGTGGCGAGCAACGCCACCGCGCCGGCATGCTCGGACAGTCCGGCGGCCACGAGGCCTGCGCGCCGCTTGAGCGACTGCCCCTCCGGACCGGGCGGCAGTCCGAGCCGCACGTCGAACCGCGCCCGTGGGCGCCCTTCTTCGGTGAGCAGGAGCTGCGCAAGACCTTGCCAGAGTGGCGCACTGTCCGCGGCATCGTCGGGCAACCCGCGGACCCCGGACCAGGCT
>JAGOXN010000415.1 GCA_018059685.1 Steroidobacteraceae bacterium
TCCCGGTCGATTCGTTCAGTCTCGACGACGACGAGATGACCATGCTCGAGGTGGGCGTGAGCCAGGAGTTCCCGGCCGGCCAGACGCGGAAGCTCGCACGCCGCCGCATGGAACAGTCGGCCGCCGCGACCGAGGCGGTGGCGGGAGACCGCCGTCGTACGGTGCAGCGGGAGGTGCGTCGCGTCTGGATCGAGCTCGCTTACCTGGCGCGGGCACGCGAGCTCGTCGAATCCCAGGCCGACTGGGTCGAGCAGATGCGCGCCTCCGCGCGCGCCCGCTATGCATCCGGCGAAGGCCGGCAGCTCGAGCTGCTGCAGGCGGGCCTCGACGTCGCGATGCTGAAGGAGCAGCAGCTCGACCTCGACCGGGACACGGCCATGCGACGCGCGCAACTGCAACGCTGGCTGGGCGACGAGGACGCGGCCCGCGCCGGACCCTTCACGCTGCCGGCACGGGCCGAGCCCGAGCCGCTCGCGGTGCTGGAGGAACGACTCCTTGAGCACCCTGCGCAGGTCGACTTCGAGCGGCGCATCGATGCCGCGCAATCGGCGGCCGAACTCGCGCAACAGGCGAAGAAGCCGGGCTGGATGCTGGACGTGAGTTACGGCTTCCGTGACGGGTCGATGGGCGGGGAGTCGCTGACCGACATGCTGAGCGCGATGGTGAGCATCGACCTGCCGCTGTTCCGCGCCAACCGGCAGGATCGCGAGGTCGCCGCCGCGCGGGCCGAGCTGCGCGGCCTGCACGACATGCACGAGGATCACCAGCGTGAGATGAGGGCGATGCTCGCCGAGGCGTGGAACCTCGTGGACCGCACGGGCGAGCTCGAGCGGTACTACGAATCCGAACTGGTGCCGCTCGCGCAACAGTCGATCGAAGCGGCGTTCGTCGCGTATCGATCGAACCGCGCCATGGTCGATGAAGTCATCCTCGCGCGGCGCACCGCGCTCGACACCTGGCTCAAGCACCTGCGCCTGTCCGCCGATCGCGCACAGGCGCAGTACGACCTGGATTACCTCGTGGGAGACCAGCCATGACCGGCAAGGCAATGAATCACGCGCGGCGCGTGGCGTTCCGGCGCATCGAGGCGCGCAACCGCGCCGGACTCGCGCTGCTGCTGGCGTTCTCGCTCGTGGTGGCCGGTTGCAGCCGGCAGGACGCGCCGGATGCGGCCGGGCCCGTGGCGACGGCTGCGGACGACCCGGCAGCCCGGCACGCGCGCGAGCACACGGAACCGATGTACCGCTGCCCGATGCACCCCGACGTCGTGAAGGATGCTCCCGGCACCTGCCCGATCTGCGGCATGCAACTGGTCGAGTTCCAGCCGGATCCAGGGCCTGAGCCGACCTCCGGGGCCGCAGCGTCGGCAGGCGAGGCGAAGCCGCTCTACTACCGCAATCCGCACGATCCGAACCGTACCTCGCCGGTGCCGATGAAGGACGAGATGGGCATGGACTACGTTCCGGTGTATGCCGACGCTGCGGGTGCGGAAGTCCGCATATCGCCGGCCGTGGTCAACAATCTCGGCGTGCGCACGGAAGCCGCGCGGCTCGCCCCGCTCGAGCAGCGCGCGGAGACCGTGGGCTACGTCAGTTTCGACGAGCGACGCGTGCGGCAGGTGCGGCCGCGCGCGGAGGGCTGGGTCGAGGGCCTCGCCGTGCGCGCCGTCGGCGCGACCGTGCAGGCCGGACAGGTGCTCTTCACGCTCTACTCACCGATGCTCGCGAGCGCCCAGCAGGAATACCTCGACGCTCTGCGCATCGGCAATCGCGACCTGATCAGTGCCTCGGAGGACCGGTTGCGCGCGCTCGGGCTCGACGCGGGCACCGTCGCGCGACTGGCGAAGGACGGGCGGGCCTCCGGTCGCGTGCCGTTCGCGGCCCCGGTCTCGGGAGTGATCACGGCGCTCGAGACGAAGGAGGGGGCGATGGTCACGCCGGACATGGTCGCCATGACCATCACCGAACTCGGCAGCCTCTGGGTGATTGCCGAGGTGCCGGAGGCGCAGTCCGGCTGGGTGAGCGCGGGCGTCGAGGCCGAGATCCGCTTCCCCTCGCTGCCCGGGGAGCGCGTCCGGGGCCGCGTCGAATACGTCTATCCGGAACTCAGCATGGAAACGCGGACGGTCCGTGCGCGCATCACGCTCGATGATGCGCCGGCCGCCGTCCGGCCCAACATGCTCGCGTCGGTGAGCCTCATCGGCACGACGGGCGCCGAGGCCCTCACGATTCCGCTCGGCGCGCTGATCCGCAGCGGTACCGAGGAACGCGTGGTCGTCGCACTCGACGGTGGCCGATTCGTGCCGCGGCGCGTCGTCGCCGGCGCCGAGAGCGGCGACCGCGTCGCGATCCGCGAGGGCCTCGCCGCCGGCGAACGCGTGGTCGTGTCCGGGCAGTTCCTGCTCGACTCGGAAGCCAACCTGCGTGCCGGGCTCGGCCGCCTCGCGAGTGACGCGCCGGCAGACAAGGCGCCGGCCGACACGGCGCCCGCGGACGCGGCCCCCGTCCGGGATCACGTCGGCCACTGAGCGGAGGCCCCATGATCAACGCGATCATCCGCGGCTCACTCGAGAACCGGCCGCTCGTCCTGCTGCTCACCGCCCTGCTGACGGCGGTGGGCGTCTACTCGTTCGTCCACACGCCGGTGGATGCGCTTCCCGATCTGTCGGACGTGCAGGTGATCGTGCGTACGCCCTTCCCCGGGCAGGCCCCGCGCGTCGTCGAGGACCAGGTGACCTACCCGCTCACGACGGCGCTGCTGT
>JAGOXN010000416.1 GCA_018059685.1 Steroidobacteraceae bacterium
CTCCGGCTGCCGGCCGGGCACTTCGGCCTCGGCTACGGCGAACGCGCGCACGCGCCGGACGAGTTCTGCGTGATCGACTCGACCAACCCGAGGATCCACGGGCTCGACGACCTCGTGCGATCGTATGTGGATATCCTGTACGCGCTGGGTTGAGAGGGGGCAGTGGGAGGGGGCACAACAAGGGGACAGGTCACTGCTGTCCGCTCAACCTGGGAGTGATCGTCCAGAACATGAGCCGCGGCATGACGTTACGAGCGTATCCAGGTGTCCACGATTTGAACGCCGAGCGCTGCGATTCGATAGCGTGCGAGCCTTTGCCGGCAGCACGCATCGATGAATTTCGGGAAGACGTTGTTCGCTCAGGTGATGGACTTCCTGCCGTGGAAGACCTTCCAACGCATGACCGATCGTTACGGCGCGGATCATCGGGTTCGCCGTAAGCTGCGTTCCTGGCTGGCGGCGCCCGCGTTTCCAGCACCGCGCATGGAGGGACGTATGGCCGAGTCGACGCCTTCTTCACCGGGCATCGCGCCCTGCGCGGGCCTTTCGCACGTTCGCGGCGCGACCGAGCCGCCGCTCTCGAACCTGACGATCGCCGGGCTGCTGGCGCAGACGGTCTCGCGTTTCGGCGACCGGCCGGCCGCGGTGTTTCGCGAGCAGGGCATACGCTGGACCTGGGCCGAGTTCGCCGCCGAGGTCGAGGCGCTCGCCGCCGGCCTGCAGGGGCTCGGCCTCGTGGCCGGCGACCGGCTCGGCATCTGGTCGCCCAACCGCTCGGAATGGGTCGTCGGGCAGTTCGCGACGGCGCGCATCGGCGTCATCCTCGTCAACATCAACCCGGCGTACCGGCAGTTCGAGCTCGAGTACGCACTGAAGCTCGCCGGCTGTCGCGCGATCATCAGCGCCGAGCGCCTCAAGACCTCGAAGTACCTCGAGATGCTGCAGGCGCTCGCGCCCGAACTCGACGCCTGCGCCCCCGGCGCGCTGCGCGCGGCGCGGCTGCCGGCGCTCGAGTTCGTGATCCGCCTCGGCGACGAGAAGTCGGCCGGGATGCTCAACTACGGCGACATCGTCGCCAGCGGCCGTGCAGCGCTGGCGAAGGCGCCGCTCGCCGCCCCCGCGCTCGACTGCCACGGCGCGATCAACATCCAGTTCACGAGCGGCACGACGGGCAACCCCAAGGGCGCGACGCTGACGCACCACAACGTCGTCAACAACGCGCGCTACATCGCGCTCGCGATGCGATTCACCGAGGCCGATTCGCTCGCGATCCCGGTGCCGCTGTACCACTGCTTCGGCATGGTGCTCGCGGTGCTCGCCTGCGTCGCGACCGGGGCGACGATGGTCTTCCCCGGCGAATCGTTCGAGCCCGGCGCGACACTCTCCGCCGTCGCCGAGGAGCGCTGCACCGCGCTGCACGGCGTGCCGACGATGTTCATCGCCGAACTCGACCATCCGGACTTCGCGCGCTTCGACCTCGGCTCGCTGCGCACCGGCATCATGGCCGGCTCGCCGTGCCCGATCGAGACGATGAAGCGCGTCGTCTCGCAGATGCACATGAGCGAGGTGACGATCGCCTACGGCATGACCGAGACGAGCCCGGTGTCATTCCAGAGCTCGACGACCGACCCGCTCGACCGGCGCGTCTCGACCGTCGGGCGCATCCAGCCGCATCTCGAGGTGAGGATCGTCGACGCCGAGGACCGCATCGTCCCCGTCGGCGAGAAGGGCGAGCTGTGCACCAAGGGTTATTCGGTGATGAAGGGCTACTGGGGCGACGAGGCGCGCACCCGCGAGGCGGTGCGCGACGGCTGGATGCATACCGGCGACCTCGCGACGCTCGACGCCGAGGGGTACTGCAACATCGTCGGCCGCGTGAAGGACATGCTGATCCGCGGCGGCGAGAACATCTACCCGCGCGAGATCGAGGAGTTCCTGTTCCGCCACCCGAAGGTGCAGTCGGTGCAGGTGTTCGGCATCCCGGACGCGAAGTACGGCGAGGAGATCTGCGCCTGGGTCGTCGTCAAGCCCGGCCAGCAGTGCAGCGCCGACGAGATCCGCGGGTTCTGCCGCGACCAGATCGCGCACTACAAGGTGCCGCGCTACATTCGCTTCGTCGACGAGCTGCCGATGACGATCACCGGCAAGGCGCAGAAATTCGTCATGCGCGATCGCATGATCGAGGAACTCGGGCTGGCCGAGGCGCGCACCTCCTGATCCCATCCTCGGAGACTTCATGTCCGCACTTGCGAGCGGGGGCCACTCGGCGTGATGTGGCTCCGGCGCCGCCTTCTGCAGGTGCGTCAGGATCTTTGCGATGATGCCCGGCTTCTCGATGCGTTCGCCGATGCGCCAGGCCGGCTTTCATGGTTGCGTCGACGCGCTATCTGCGCAGGGCGATCCTGCCGAACGTGGCGGCCGGGGCGGCGAAGCGCGATCCGGCGCTTGGGGCGCCGCTCATTTGCGCCAATGAGCTCGTCGCCACGGGCTCCGATGCGGCCTGTGCCAAGGCCATTGCCGCCATACGAGCGAAGTGAGACCAGGGCCAACGGGAGCGGAGCCCGGGTGTTTCGCGTCTTCCCACGTCGATGAGATCGATCCGCAGACCATGCGGGTGACGCGGCTCGTTGCCTTTGGCAATCGCGAGATGCGCCGCGCAGACTTGTGTAGCGAACGCGTCCGGCGGGTCGAATCTCCCGGCGCTATTCGCCCGCATCCATGATCTCCGGATGAGCATAGGCCGGCACGACCGGT
>JAGOXN010000093.1 GCA_018059685.1 Steroidobacteraceae bacterium
GCGGTGCCTGCAGGCACCTGCGCCGGCGGCAGGTCTCGCGCCTGCGGCACCACGCGCTCCAGATCTTCCAGCACCTCCTGGTCATGTTCGCCCGGCAATGGAGCCGGCCGCGGGTCGGCACGCCACGACCGGGAAGGAAAGGGCGCCCGCGGCTGCACGAACTCGCCCAATCCGGGCTGCGCGGTGCGCGCCAGGAAGTCGCGCGCCACGAGCTGGTCGCACTGCAGGAGGTCCTTCACCGTGTAGGGAATGCCGGCGGGAATCTGCAGCTCCTGGGCCGCATAGAATGCCTCGGTCGGGGTCTTGTCCCTGGCCCACTCGCCGGCCGCGGCCAGGAATTCCGGCACGATCGCGCGCTTCCGGTCGAGGTTCCACAGCAGGCCCGGATCCTGACCGAGGTGAGGCACGCCGATCATGGCGCAGGTCGTTTCCCACTGGCTCGCCGTGAGGTGGTTCAGGGCGATCCAGCCGCCTCGTGCCTGCACGTAGAAGCCCTGCAGCATCGCCGCGCTGTTGCGTCGTACGGGCGGGCAGCCGAACTGCTCGAGCACCTGCGGATACGCGAGCATGTTCAGGCAGGCTTCGTGGGTCGAGACGTCGATGTGCTGTCCCCGGCCGTCCTGCCGCCGGCCGCGGACCGCGGCCAGTATCGCGATGGCGCCGTAGAGGCCCGCCATGTAATGCATCACGGGAAAGCCGACCTGCAGCGGCTCGCGGTCTGCGTCGCCGAACGTGTACGCCCAGCCGCCGAGCGCCGAGATCGCGAGGTGATCCGCCGCGTAATGACGGTACGGACCGGTCTGGCCGAAGCCCGTGATCGAGGCGACGATGATCCCGCGGTTGCTCGCGGCGAGACGGTCGAATCCCAGGTCGAGCGCCTGCAGCGAGCCTGGGGCGGTGGATTCGACGATCACGTCCGCGCGATCAACCATGCGCTCGAGGATCCTGCGGTCCCCGGCCGCGCCGAGATCGAGTGCAACGCTGCGCTTGTTACGATCGACGAAAGCCTCGAGCGGGCCGATGCGGTGGCCACCCGCATCGCGCGCGGAGTCACGCAGCGCCGGACTGTCGATTCGGATCACGTCGGCACCGCCATCGGCAAGCAGGCGCGTGCAGAATGGCCCGGCGATGCCGTGGGCCAGGTCGAGGACCCGCAATCCGTCCAGGCCAGCCATTCCGATCCTCCGTTGGCGGACGTCTCACTCCGCCAGGCGGAAGCGCAACAGGGTCAACTGCTCACTCACATCCTCGAAACCCGCCTCCACGCGCAGCCCCGCGCGCAGGGACTCGCGAGGAAAATCGATGCTGCCGACGAAACGGAACCCCTCCTCCATCTCGACCAGCACGACGGCGTAGGGAACCTTGTCCGCGAACCAGGGGTGTGACGGCCGGTGAACGGTGACCCAGCTGTAGACCGTGCCTCGAGGCGACAGCCTGTGCCAGCTGCGCTCGGTCGAGCGACAGTGCGGGCACATCGCCTGCGGCGGAAAGATCCGTTCGCTGCAGCGCGGGCACTCCTGCACCAGCAGTTCGCGGCGGCGCAGGCCCGCCCACCATTCCTCGTGGTCCCGATCGATCAGCGGTAGCGGCCGCGGCAATCCCGGCGTCTGCTGCGTCATCTCGCATCACCTCGACAGAATGACGGCGCTCGTGGGCGCGCCCCAGCAACTCGTGACGAGCGAGAACTCCACGTCATCGACCTGTGCGGTCGAGGTCCCGCGGATCTGGCGCACACCTTCGAGGATGAGGTTCCAGCCATGAATGTAACCCTCGGAGAGCAGCCCGCCGGCCGTGTTCAACGGCAGCTCGCCGCCGAGGCTGATGCGTCCCTCCCCGACGAAAGCACCCGCCTCACCCTTGCTGCAGAAACCGAGGTCCTCGAGCGAGGTGAGCACGAGCGGGGCGAAGTGATCGTAGATCTGCGCGACGTCGATGTGCTGCGGACCGAGCCCGCTCTTTCTCCACAGCGACTCGCCCAGCGCCACGACCTCGCTACCGGTGGTGAGCGACTTGCGGTACCAGTTCGTCTGGTACCAGATGGGAAAGGTCGCGGACTGTACCGCCGTGTGGATGTAGGCGGGTGCGGATCGCAGCGAGCCGGCCCGTGCGGCCGAGGTCACGACATAGGCCACCGCCCCGTCGGTCTCGAGGCAGTAGTCGTAGCGGCAGAGCGGCTCCGCGAGGATGGGCGCGTCGAGATAGTCCTGTCGCGTCAGCGGTTTCTTGTGCATCATCGCGCGCGGATTGCGGTTCGCGTGCGAACGGAAGGTCACGGGGATCTCCGCCCACTGCTCCCGTGTGTCGCCGAACTCGATCATCCGCCGCCGGGCATGCATGGCGGTCCACTCGGCGGGCACGATGAGCCCGTAGGGCGCATGCAGCCCGAACACCCAGGGAAAGTCGGGGATCGCTTCCGAGCTGCCGTAGCGATGTCCGGAGCGCTCGTTGAGCGATCGATACGCCACGACGCAGCCGCACGCACCCGAAGCCACCATCATGGCCGCCTGGGCGACGGTGCCGCACGGCGACCCGCCGCCGTGCGGTATCGTGGCGTAGGACCCGATATTGCGCAGCCCTACGGTATTGATGACATCGATCTGATTGGTCGCATCGAAGTCCGAGTTGACGATGCCGTCGACATCGTCCGGATTCAGGCCCGCGTCTCCCAGCGCTGCAAGCACCGCCTCCGCCGCCAGGCGCTGTTCGCTGCGGCCGGAATTGGCGGAGAACTCGGTGGCTCCGATGCCGACGATGGCGGCCTTGCGCCTGAGCGCTTCGGTCATGGACGGTCTCCGTTCAGCCCGCGGCCCCGTACCCGGCACCCGTACCGAACCTGTAGCGGAAGACCGTACGGCTGTCCGTGATGCACAGGTCGCCCTTCTGGTTGCGGAAGAAGGCCTTGACGGTCACCTGATGGCCGACTCCGACGCGGAAGGTCTTCGGTACGATCGCCGTGAGCCGCTCGCTCTTGAACACCCGGTCGCCCGGGCGCAAGGGCGCGAAGCACTCGATCTCGTAATCGGTCGCGAGCAGACGATTACCGGGCAGCGGCACGCTCATGAAGAAGGTCGTGGTCTCTTTCGGTCTCCCCATCCACTCCGGGCGCCACACCCTGTGCTCGCCGGTCAGCACGATCACGCCCCAGGGCGCGATGCGGCCGCGCCACCGGGTCTGCCGGCCGTACTCGTCGCTCCAGTAGAGAGGGTTGGGGTCCTGGATCCCCTCAGCGAAGTGCTCGATGTGCTCGACGTCGACCGGATAGGCCTGCTCCACCGGCTCCGATTCACGTCCGACCCACTGCAGGCCCTCTGCTTCGGTGCCGATGCGATAGACGTAACCGGCGGGATCCTGCTCGAGAGTTTCCTCAGTCACGTTGCTCTCCTCGCGACGGCAGGACGACGGTCGCGCTGCCGACCGCGACCCTGTCTGCGTCCTGCTTGTCCAGCCAGATGTCCAGGTCCACGAGGTGCTCGCCGTTCTCGAAGCGCTTGCCGGTCACGATCCCCCGGGCATGGACGGTGTCGTAGCGCACCACGGGCCGCCCCATCCGGTACTTGATGCGTCGCGGCAGTGCGTTGGCGCCGGCCCATCCACAGAGCAGTCGCTGGAACATCCCATGCTGCCAGGTCGCGTTCATGAAGATGTCCGGCAGTCCCTGCGCACGGGCGTACTCCACGTCGTGGTGACCGGGGTACCAGTCGTGATGGGAGGAGGCAATGAACAGGAACTGCGTGTGGCTCAGCGGACCGATGCTGATCGAGGGAATCTCCTCGCCCACGCGCACGTCTTCGTACCAGGTGTCTCTCACGGGTGGCAGTCGCATCGCGGTCCCGTTCTCCATCGATCCTCCGGCGCGCTAGCACAGTGCCAGCGATTGCGTCTCGTCGAGCCTCAGCGGGTCCCTGTCGAGGATTTCCGCGGCAACGACCTTTTCGTGGTACTGGCTGTTGCCGAGCGTCTGCTGCAGCTGCTTGGCCCAGCGCAGGAATGGCGTCGTGCGCGCATCGGCCGTGGCGCCGAGCCCGCCATGCAGTTGGGTCGCGAGCTGCGTGGATTCCACGGCCGAATAGCCGACGAAGGCTTTCGCCGTTGACACGGCTTCCCGGCTCGGAAGGCCCTGGTCGATGAGCCAGGCAGCGTAGTAGCCCAGGTACTCGCCCATGGTGTTCTTCGCCCAGGCGGTTGCCAGGTAGTTCTGTATCGCCTGGAACGCCCCGATCGGCCGGCCGTACTGCACCCGCTCCTTCGTGTAGCTCACCGCCAGCTCATGCGCACCTTCCGCGATGCCGGTCATGTAGCTGCAGAGGATGGCGGTGGCGGCCTGAATCACCGGGTCGAGAATCGACCATGCGTGGTCCACCCGGCCGACGACATCGCTCGCGGCAACCTGCACGTTCTTCAGCAGGACCTTTGCCTGGGGCTGAAGCGCGAGCGTGTCCAGCGGGAGGCACTCGATACCAGGCGCGCGGGAGTCCACCAGGAACATCGTCAATCCCTGCTCGGGATCGCTGCTCTCCCGGGTACGCGCCACGACGAGCATGCGCTCGGCCTGCAGGGCGAACTCGGTGAAATACTTGGAGCCGTTCAGCACGTAGCGGCCATTCTCGAGCCGCGCCACGGTCCTGACCGTCGCGGCGTCTGGTTGCGCGCTCGCCTCGGTGAATGCAAAGGACAACAGCAGTTCACCGGCCGCGATCGCGGGCAGGAGGCTGCGCTTCTGCTCCTCGGTGCCGCCTTCGAGTACCGCGCGACCGGCGAGCAGTACCGTGGAGAGTATCGGGCTCGGCAGCGCCACCCGGCCCATTTCCCGCATCAGGAGCGCCATGTCCAGGTTCGCCAGACCCATGCCGCCGTAGGCCTCCGGATAGATCACGCCGGTCCAGCCCATCTCGGCCATCCGCACCCAGATCTCGCGGGGACAGCGATCGGGATGCTGCTCCCACGCGCGCACGACGGTGAGCGGACACGCATCCCGCAGGAACTCCCGGGCGCTGTCCACCATCATCTGCTGCTCTTCGGTCAGGTTGACGTCCATGCGTGCAGCCCGGTCCGGTCGTTCAGTTGGACCACCGCGGCAGGCCGAGACCCTGCTGCGCGATGATCTTGCGGTTGAGATCCATGCCGCCGGCGCCGGAGAGCTCGTGGCCCGCCCAGCCGTACTCGGCGGCCCACCATCCCTCGAGCGGCACGTCCGGGCTGCCCGCCGTCAGGAGTCCATGGGAGCGCATGAGGTCGAGCGCGAGATTGGCCTTCTCCCAGCTCAGCATGGCGCGGTACATCTTGCACGCCGATGCCTCGAGCGTCGGAATGTAGTTCTTGTCCGCCGAGCGCGCCCCGGCGACGAGCTGCATGATCTTGCCGCCCGCGAGCTTGACGTGCATGTTGGCGAGCGACTGCCGGACCACCGGATCCGCCGCCAGGCGTTCGCCGTCGATCTCGGCGCCGCGGACCCACTGGACGAACCGCTCGAAGGGCTCGCTCACGGCCTTGAAATTGATCATGGTCATGCGCTCGCGCGCGAGCGCCTCCATCAGGTGCTCCCAGCCGTGCCCGCGCGCCCCGACCAGATAGCGCTTCGGCACCCGGACCTCGTCGAGATACACCTCGCAGGTCTGGATGCCGTTCATCATCTCGAACACCTGAATGGTGACGCCCGGCAGGTTCGAGCGCACCAGGACGATGCTCAGGCCCTTGTGTCGCACCGATCCGGGCTCCGAGCGCACCAGGGTCCACATGTAATCGGACGTGTCGGCGCAGGTAATGAAGCGCTTCTGGCCGCTGATGAGGAAGTCGTCGCCATCGTCCACCGCACGCGTCCGGATGCTGGCGATGTCGTTGCCCGAGTCCGGCTCGCTGTACGCGATTGCGAAACGCAGCTCGGCCTTCAGCATGCGAGGCAGGAACTCCTGCTTCAGCTCCTCGGCGCCCACCTGCAACAGGGTGTTGCCGATGATTCCCACGATGTAGGTCAGAGTGACCGCCACACCCTCCAGGTCCGCACGGTGAAGCTCGTCGATCAGGATGTACTCGACCATGGGCATCCGCTCCCCGCCCAGGCCGCCGTACTCCTGCGGAAAGGCTGCGCCGAGCCAGCCCCTGTCGGCCATCTTCTTCAGAAAGGCCATCTCGAGGTGCACGTGTTCGGCGTGGATCTCATGGAAGCCCCGGAGCTCACGCGGGCAGTGCTCCGCGATGAACCTGCGGACCTCCAGGCGGAACTCCTGCTCGTCGGGCGTATAGCGGAAATCCATTAGTTACGTCTCCGCGCGGCAGACGGCGTCGGCGGATCACGCGTACCACGCGTCCAGCAGGCTAGCGGCCAACCGGAATATAGTCAAGATACTTGACGTACCGACCGGTCGCATCGACACGCCATGGGCGGCCGCCTCGCAGCACGCATGCGAGGCTCGAACGCTCCGGAGTCTGGGAATGGCTCGTGACGCCGGTCATCGTCTCTTTGGACGACGCGCATGCCGGACCCCGCGACTACTCATTACGGCCGCTCCACGCACGCATCTGCCACCGCGCAGGGAGGCTGGCCCTTGAAGACCGGAACCGAAAGCCACGGGGATATCCGCGACGCGGTGCGGGATCTGTGCAAGGCGTTTCCGGACGATTATTTCCGGCGCATGGAGGCCGCGCGGTCCTATCCGGAGGAGTTCGTCCAGGCGCTGACCAGGGCGGGATGGCTCGCGGCGCTGATCCCCCAGCAGTACGGGGGGTCGGGCCTCGGCCTGACCGAGGCTTCGGTGATCATGGAGGAAATCAACCGCTGCGGCGGCAACTCGGCCGCCTGCCATGGGCAGATGTACAACATGGGCACACTGCTGCGCCATGGCTCGGAGGAGCAGAAGCGGCGCTACCTGCCGAAGATCGCCTCGGGCGAGCTGCGACTTCAGGCGATGGGCGTGACCGAGCCCACGACCGGCACCGACACCACCCGCATCGGGACGACGGCCGTGAAAACGGGCGACCGCTACGTCGTCAACGGCCAGAAGGTCTTCATCTCGCGCGTACGGCACTCGGACCTCATGATCCTGCTGGCGCGCACGACGCCGCTCGCGGACGTGAGCAGGAAGTCCGAGGGCATGTCCATCTTTCTCGTGGACCTGCGGGAAGTGACGGGCCGTGGCCTCACGGTGAAGCCCATTCCCAACATGCTCAACCAGGACACCAACGAGCTGTTCTTCGACGACCTGGAGATCCCCGCCGACAACCTCATCGGCCGCGAGGGCCAGGGCTTCAGGTACATCCTCGACGGGCTGAACGCCGAGCGCACGCTGATTGCGGCCGAATGCATCGGCGATGGCTATTGGTTCGTCGATCGGGTCACCGACTATGCCCGCCGGCGCGTCGTCTTCGGCCGTCCGATCGGCCAGAATCAGGGCGTGCAGTTCCCGATCGCGGAGACCTACATCGAGATCGAGGCGGCGAATCTGATGCGCTTCGAGGCATGCCGACTGTTCGATGCCGGGCAGCCGTGCGGCGCCCAGGCGAACATGGCCAAGTACCTCGCGGCGAAGGCCTCGTGGGAGGCGGCCAACGCCTGCCTGCAGTTCCACGGCGGTTTCGGGTTCGCCTGCGAGTACGACGTGGAGCGCAAGTTCCGCGAGACCCGGCTCTACCAGGTGGCGCCGATCTCGACCAACCTGATCCTCGCCTATGTCGCCGAGCACGTACTCGGACTGCCGCGCTCCTACTGAGCGCCCGGAGATTCCGCGATGATCCGGGACCAGGATGCATTGAGATCGCTGCTGGACACCGTCGCCCGCCTCGTGCGCGAACGGCTGGTGCAGGCCGAGCGGACGGTGGACGAGACCGACGAGATCCCCGCCGACCTCATCGCGGCAATGAAGACGATGGGCCTTTTTGGTCTCGCGATCCCCGAGGAGTACGGCGGTCTCGGCCTCACCATGGAAGAAGAGGTCCTGGTCATGTTCGAGATGGGCCAGACCTCGCCTGCCTTTCGCTCGCTCTTCGGCACGACCGTCGGCATCGGTTCGCAAGGGATCCTCATGGACGGCACGCCGGAACAGAAGGCGCGCTACCTGCCCCGTCTCGCCACCGGGGAACTCATCGCGTCCTTCGCACTCACCGAGCCGCAGGCGGGCTCGGACGCCGCGTCCCTGCGCACCTCGGCCACGCGCAGCGGCCAGGACTACGTCCTCAATGGCACGAAGCGCTTCGTCACGAACGCGCCGCTGGCCGGGATATTCACCGTCATGGCGCGCACGGATCCCGGGAGCAAGGGAGCCGGCGGCGTCTCGGCCTTCATCGTCGATGCCCGGACGCCGGGGCTGCGCCTCGGCGGGCGCGATCGCAAGATGGGCCAGCGCGGCGCGTGGACGTGTGACGTGATCTTCGAGGACTGCCGGGTTCCGGCCACGAACATCATCGGCGGGCGTCCCGGCCTCGGATTCAAGACCGCCATGAAGGTCCTGGAGAAAGGCCGCATCCACATCGCCGCCATCTGCGTCGGCGTCGCCGAGCGCATGCTGCGGGATGCCCTGCGCTACGCGGCGGAGCGCAGGCAGTTCGGCCATGCGATCGGCGAGTTCCAGCTGGTGCAGGCCATGCTCGCCGACAGCAAGGCGGAACTCTACGCCGCGCGCTGCATGACCCTCGATGCGGCCCAGCGCCGCGATCGCGGTGAGACCGTGAGCACCGAAGCGTCCTGCGCCAAGCTGTTTGCCTCCGAGATGTGCGGACGGGTCGCCGACCGGGCCGTGCAGATCTTCGGCGGGGCCGGGTACATGGCCGAGTACGGCATCGAGCGCTTCTACCGCGATGTCCGGTTGTTCCGGATCTTCGAGGGCACGACGCAGATTCAGCAGCTCGTCATTGCACGGAACATGATGAGGAACGCTTCGTGAGGAGAGCGAGCAGTGGCTGACTCCAGAATGGTGGCGGGCAAGGTCGTCCTGGTGACGGGCGCCGGCGGAGGCATCGGTCGCGAAATTGCGCTGCTGATGGCTCGCCATGGGGCGAGAGTGGTGATCAACGACATCGGCGCCTCGCTGTCCGGGGACGGCAGGGACGCGGGCCCTGCCGAGCAGGTGGTGGGCGAGATCCGGGCACTTGGCGGCGAAGCGGTCGCCAGCA
>JAGOXN010000009.1 GCA_018059685.1 Steroidobacteraceae bacterium
CCGAACGTGTGGCGCACGCCGACGCCTTCCAGGGCCTCGCGCAACAGGGACGCGGCGGTACGGTTCATCGTGTCGGACTCCGGGCACGGCGCGGTCGACCAATTCTAGATTCCCCGGGGGCCGGGCGGCCATGGTCGCGCGGGTGGGTACGGCCGGGGTGGTAAAGTGCAGGCCAGTCCGCGCGGAGGCGTCGCATGCAGGCCCTGTTGTTCACGGCGCTGGCCGTCGTCCTGTACCTGGTCTCGGACCGGCTGCTCGTCGCCCTCGAGGTCCGCGCCGGGCGCCGCTTCGAGAACCGCAGCCTGATCTTCTTCGCAATCCTGCTGGTGCTCGCGATCGCGACGTTCGCCGCCGTGCAGCGCTATGCCCCGGGAGGCTGAACGCGGTCTTTTGCGCCGCACTTGACCCAGGTCAAGGTGACACCCGCCGCCGGTCCGTATTAACCTGTCGGTCGATCAGCCTGCAGGCCGCGGGGGGCGCGGCCGCACGACAACAACGCAACCCGACCGGGAGTCATCGATGGCCGAATCCGAATCGCAGCGCCAGGGCGACGAGCCGGAGCGCATACCGTTCTTCCAGCGGCTGCTGGACAACCACTTCCTGCTGCTGTTCCTCGGCGTGACCATGCCGACGGTGTTCTATCTCATCTGGGGAATCATGGAAATCATCCAGATCCCCCTTGCCACACCTTGAGAGGGCTGCGACATGGCCATCACGCCTCCGAGTGAACGGATCTGGTGGAAGGAACCGATCCACAAGATCGAGATCGTCTGGGTCATCGTGGCCTTCCTGTGGGGCCTCGGCATGTTCTTCACGATGATCTGGTGGCATGGCTTCGGGCAGCAGAACCTGTCCAACGAGGCCTATCGCGTCCAGCCCTTCCAGTACTCGGAGAAGGTCGACGCGATGATCGCTGCGCACACCGTGCGGCAGGAGGGCGCCTTCCCGGTCGTGAAGCCGCCTCCCGGCAGCGACGTCTACATGATGGGCCGGGTCTACATGTGGTGGCCCATGCTCGAGCTCGAGAAGGGCCAGACCTACCGGCTGCACCTCTCCTCGATCGACCTGCAGCACGGCTTCTCGCTGCAGCCGCTCAACATCAACGTGCAGGTGCACCCCGGCTACGACATGGTGATGACCATCACGCCGACCACCTCCGGCCAGTACGACATCGTCTGCAACGAGTACTGCGGTTTCGGCCATCACACCATGACCGGCCGGATCTACGTGGCCGAGAAGACCTGAGGGCGGCACCATGAAGAACTCGAGCAATTTCCGCATCTGCCCGACCACCGGGCTCAAGGTCCACGACGCCGCCGAGAGCCTGATCAAGGTCAATGCCGTGGCGGCCGTGGTCTTCCTGCTGATCGGCGGCCTGTTCGGCCTGTCGGTCGCGCTGACCCGCTGGCCGACGGTGCACCTGCTGCCGGCCGACTGGTTCTACCTCGCGCTCACGGCGCACGGCTTCGACGTGCTGCTCGCGTGGATCATCTTCTTCGAGATGGCGGTGCTGTACTTCGCCTCGGCGGTGCTGCTCAACTGCCGTCTCGCCGCGCCGCGCTGGGCATGGACGCAGTTCGGCCTGATGCTGGTCGGCGCCGTCATGGCCAACGTCGCCGTGCTGCAGGGCAATTCCTCGGTGATGTTCACCTCCTACCCGCCGCTCATGGCCTCGTCGTGGTTCTACCTCGGCCTGATCCTGTTCGCGGTGGGCGCGCTCATCGGCTGCGCCGTGTTCTTCGGTACGCTGGTGGTGGCAAAGGACGAGAAGACCTACGAGGGCTCGGTGCCGCTCGTCACCTTCGGCGCGGTCACGGCGGCGATCATCGCCGTGTTCACGATCGCCTCGGGCGCCATCATCCTCATTCCGACCTGGCTCTGGTCGCTCGGCATCATCAGCAGCGTCGACCCGCTGATGTACAAGCTCGTGTGGTGGGGCATGGGGCATTCGTCCCAGCAGATCAACGTCTCGGCCCACGTCGCGGTGTGGTATGCGATCGGCGCGATGGTGCTCGGCGCGAAGCCGATCTCCGAGAAAGTGAGCCGCACGGCCTTCCTGCTGTACATCCTGTTCCTGCAACTCGCGAGCGCCCACCACATGCTGGTCGAGCCGGGCGTCAGCTCGAGCTGGAAGATCTTCAACACGAGCTACGCGATGTACCTCGCGGTCCTCGGCAGCATGATCCACGGCCTGACCGTGCCGGGCGCGATCGAGGCGGCGCAGCGGGCGAAGGGCTTCAACAAGGGCATGTTCGAGTGGCTGCGCAAGGCGCCCTGGGGCAATCCCGCGTTCGCCGGCATGTTCCTGTCGCTGGTGATGTTCGGCTTCCTCGGCGGCATCTCGGGCGTGGTGCTCGGCACCGAGCAGATCAACCTGATCATGCACAACACGCTGTACGTCCCAGGCCACTTCCACGCGACCGTGGTCGCGGGCACGACGCTCGCGTTCATGGCCATCACCTACCTCGTGGTGCCGCTCATCTTCCGCCGCGAAGTCATGTTCCCGAAGATCGCCCAGATCCAGCCCTACGTGTTCGCCCTCGGCATCGCGGGCATCTCGCTCTTCATGATGGGAGCGGGCACGCTCGGCGTGCCGCGCCGCCACTGGGACATCACCTTCGCCGACGCGCTCACGTCCTTCCAGTTCTCGCCGGCGGCATTCCTGATGCTGGCGCTGAACGGCATTTCGGCCATCATGGCGGCGCTCGGCGGCGGGATGTACATACTCGTGGTCGTGTGCTCGGTGTTCTTCGGCCGGCGCATCGGCGACACGGAGAAGGTCCAGCTCGGGCCTGTGACGGGGGCTCAGTCCGGCGCCGCGGTGGCGACCTACGGCAACGAGGGTACGCTCAAGATCCCGGGCACGGTGACCCTGGTGGGCGTATTCTTCGTGTCCTTCGTCCTGTACTACTACGTGAACTGGAAGTACCTCGCGGAACTCTGGCCGCTCAAGTAGCACCGTGAACAGCGTCGCAGGCACCGTCAACCAGTCGGCCGGAGTAACACACGCTCGCTGGCGCAGCACCTTCGAGATCTTCAAGCCGCGCATCGGCTTCGAGATCATGCTGGCCGGCGTCGCGGGCGTGGCGATGGCCGGCGGTGGCGGGCTCGAGTGGTGGCGCCTGCTCGTGCTCGCCGCGGCGATCTTCGTCGCCGCGGGTGCAGCGGGGGCGTTGAACCACCTGTCCGAGCGCGATCTCGACGCGCGCATGTCGCGCACGCGGTCGCGCCCGTTCGTGACCGGCACGCTCGAGGGTGGCGTGCGCTGGTACCTGCTCGTGGCCGGCCTCCTGCTGCTGGCGGTCACGGCGGCTGGCTGGGCGACGAACTGGCTCGCGGCCGCGTACGTGTTCCTCGGCGCCTTCACCTACGGCGTCGTGTACACGCTGTGGCTCAAGCGGCGCACCTGGGTCAATATCGTGATCGGCGGCCTCGCCGGCAGCTTCGCCGTGCTCGCCGGCGCCGCGGCGATCGATCCGGTGCCGGGCCCCGCGGCCTGGACGTTCGCGGTGGTGCTGTTCCTGTGGACGCCGCCGCACTTCTGGAGCCTGGCGATGTACTACCGGCAGGACTACGCCGACGCCGGCGTGCCGATGCTGCCGGTCGTGTTCGGCGATCGCGTCGCGGCGCAAGCGATCCTCGGCCACACGATTCCGCTCGCGCTGCTGTCGGTCCTGCCGGTCGTCTGGGGCGCCGGGTGGCTCTACGCCGCGTGCGCGGTCGCAGGGGGCAGCTACTTCATCTATCGCGCGTACCTGCTGTCGCGCAGCCCGACGCGGAGCAATGCCATCCGCAGTTTCCTCGCGTCGCTCCTGCAGCTCGGGTTGCTGCTCGCCGGCGCGATCGTCGAAGGCGCCTTCAGGGGCAGCCTGGCCCACCTCTGAGTCATGCGTGCCGCGACCGTCATCGGTCGTGTGTGCGGCGCGGGCCTGCTGCTCGCACTGGCGACCCCTGCCCTGTTCGCGGCGGCCGATGCGACCGCGGGCCGTGCCATGGACGACCGGGAGGCCCTTCGTGTGAGCCAGGCCGCGGTCGGGCGGACGCTCGGCGGCTACGAGTTCACCACCGCGGACGGCGGGACCCTCACGCTCGAGCAACTGCGCGGCCGGCCGGTCGTGCTGAGCCTCGTCTACACGAGCTGTTACCACGTGTGCTCGGGGCTCACGCTGCGGCTGCGCGAGACGGTCAAGGTCGCGCGCAATGCCCTCGGCCGCGAGAGCTTCTCGGTGGTCACGGTGGGCTTCGACACGGCGAACGACACGCCGGAGCGCATGCGCGCCTACGCGCGCGAGCGCGGCGTGGATGTCCCGGGCTGGTATGCCGCGAGCGCGGACGCAGCGACCATGGAACGCCTGGTGCGGGACGTGGGTTTCACGTACTTCGCCTCGCCCAAGGGGTTCGACCACATCACGCAGACGACGATCGTGGACTCCGGCGGCCGCATCGTGCTGCAGGTCTACGGCGAGGATTTCGCGCCGCCCTCGGTCGTCGAGCCCCTGAAGAAGCTCGTCTGGGGCGTCAATCTCGACCGAGGGACGGTCGAGGGCCTCGTCAACACCGTGAAGCTCTTCTGCACGATCTATGACCCCACGAGCGGCCGATATCGCTTCGACTACTCGCTGATCGTGAACATCCTGGCCGGCGGGCTCGCCCTCGGCATCGCTCTGGCGGGTATCATCGCGGGTCTGCGGAACGTCCGCTGACCTGGAGCCGGAGTTTGAACTGGTTCAAGCGCGTACTGCGAGCCCCGTTCCTGTGGCTCGAGGCCCTTTTCGAGTCGTGGTTCGGACCGCGACTCAACCCCATCACGCAGCTCGGCACGCTCGGCTGGTTCCTGTTCTGGATCGTCACCGCGAGCGGGATCTACGTGTACGTGTTCTTCGACACGGGCGTGACGCAGGCCTGGGATTCGCTCGAGCAGCTGAGCCGGGACCAGTGGTGGCTCGGCGGCATCATGCGCAGCCTGCACCGCTACGCCTCGGACGGGCTGGTCATCGTCGTGCTGCTGCACGCCCTGCGCGAATTCGCCATGGACCGCCTGCGCGGCAATCGCTGGTTCCCGTGGATCACCGGCATTCCGCTGCTCTGGTTCCTGTATGCCTGCGGCATCACCGGCTACTGGCTCGTCTGGGACCGGCTCGCGCAGTACGTCGCGGTCGCCACCACCGAATGGCTCGACACCGTCGGCATCTTTGCGGAACCGATCGCGCGCAACTTCATCGACAGCGAGCGCCTGAGCGGCCGCTTCTTCACGCTGATGGTGTACATCCACATCGCCGTGCCGCTGATCATGCTGCTTGCGATGTGGATCCACATCTCGCGCCACGCCCACGCCCGCGTGAACCCGCACCGCGCGCTCGGCATCGGCACGCTCGTCGCGCTCGTCGTGCTTTCGCTCCTGCGGCCGGCACTCAGCCAGCCGCCGGCGGACCTCGACCGCGTGCCCTTCGAACTCGGCTTCGACTGGTTCTACCTCGCGGTCTACCCGCTCCTCGACCATCTGGATGGCAGGATCCTGTGGCTGATCCTGGTCGGCGGCAGCATCTTCATGACCCTGCTGCCCTGGCTCCCGCCCCTGAAGCGCGCGCAACCGGCGCGCGTCGACCTCGACAACTGCAACGGCTGCGCACGCTGCTTCGCCGACTGCCCGTTCGGCGCGATCACGATGGTGAAGCGCACGGACGGGCTCAAGTACGAGCAGGAGGCGAAGGTGGACGCCGACCTGTGCATGAGCTGCGGAATCTGCGTCGGGGCGTGTCCGACGGCCACGCCGTTCCGTCGCGCCGGTGCGCTGACCGCGGGCATCGAGCTGCCCGAGCGCAGCGTGGTGGAACTCCGCGAGGAACTGGTGGCCGCGGCGGCCAGGCTGACCGGGCCCGGCCGGGTCGTCGTGATCGGCTGCAGCCACGACGCGGACTCGGTGTCGCTCGCCGACGGCTCGACGGCCGTGCTCACCCTCCCGTGCGTCGGAATGCTGCCGCCGTCGTTCCTGGACTTCGCGCTTTCGCGCCGACATGCCGATGGCGTCCTGCTCTCGGGCTGCGCCGAGCACGACTGCTACGAGCGCCTCGGGGACCAGTGGATGGAGCAACGGATCGCGAACCAGCGCGATCCGAACCTCCGCGACCGCGTGCCCCGCTCGCAGATCGCGGTGTCCTGGAACAACCCGGCGCGCCGCGGGACCCTGCGCGATGCCCTCGCGCAGTTCCGCGACCATCTCGGGCGCAACTCGACCCAGCCGCCGGGCGCGACGCCGGCCGGACCGGCCGCGTGGCGGGCGAGGGTCGCGGGCTGGCCGCGGCCCCTGCGCCACGCCGGACAGGCGATCGGCTACGCGGCCATCGCGGTTGCGATCGGGATCCTGGCGACCCGGCCGGCCTACACGTACCTGTCCCGGGATCACGCGGTCCTCAAGCTGAGCTTCAGCCACCCCGGGCAGCCGCTGAAGCCCTGCCGCCGCTACACGCCGGAGGAACTCGCGAAGATGCCCTTCAAAGAGCGCAAGCCGACGAGCTGCGAGCGCGGTCGCTGGCCGGTGTACGTCGAGCTCGACCTCGACGGCCAGCCACTCTACCGTGGCACGCACGAGCCGGCCGGATTGTGGAACGACGGACCGTCGGCGGTGTATGAGAGATTCGAAATTCCCGCGGGACAGCACCGCATCGAAGCACGGCTGCGCGACGATGGACGGACCTCGGGCTGGACCCACCAGGCCTCGAAGCTCGTGGAGATCGGGCCGGGCCAGAATTTCGTCATCGACTTCATTGGCACCGAGGGCGGCTTCACCTTCGGTCGCTCTTTGGGCGAAGTGAACCAGCGAGACGAGTCATGACGCTGATCAAGTGGCGGGACGATTTCTGCGTCGGCGTCGAGGAGGTCGACCAGGAGCACCAGGAGCTCATCGGCCTCATCAACACGCTGCACGCTGCCCTCGGCGGCGAGCGCTCCGGCGAGCGCGTGGAGGCGTTTCTCGGCGAGATCTACGCCGACATCGCGGCGCATTTCGCCCTCGAGGAAAAGGTCATGCGCAGCCGGGGCTACGACGCGCTGGTGCAGCACAAGGCCGACCACGAACGGCTGCTCGACGGCCTGCGGGACCTGATGGACGAGCAGTCGGATGGCGCGGTGCTCGACGACGGGCGATTCGCGCAGCGCCTCGCGGACTGGTTCTCGGGGCACTTCGGAACCCACGACGCCAGGCTGCACCGCCGCCTGGGAGTGTAGTTCGCCGGTAAGCGGATGGGGCAGCAGAGGATCGCCGTCATCGGGGCCGGCATGGCCGGCCTCGCGTGCGCTCGGCAGCTGGCGGGTGCCGATGCGCGGGTGACGGTGTTCGAGCAATCGCGCGGGCTCGGTGGACGCCTCGCGACCCGCCGAGTCGACGGGCTGGCCTACGACCACGGCGCGCAGTACCTCACCGTGCGCAACAGTGCGTTCGTGCGCTACATGGGCATCGCGATGCGCGCCGGCGCAGCCGCACCCTGGCGGCCCGCGGTCCTCGAGGACAATCGATCCTGGGACGCCCCGTTCGACGACTGGTACGTGGGCGCGCCCGGCATGAGCGGCATCGTGCGCCCGCTGGCGCGCGGTATCGACCTGCGCACGGGCATCGCCGTGCACGAGCTGGTGCGCGGTCCCGCCGGATGGGAACTCGAGACGGATGCCGGCCGCCAGCGCCAGGGTTTCGGTGCGGTCGTGGTCGCCGCGCCCGCGCCCCAGGCGCTCACCCTGCTCGGTCCCCACGGGCGGGCGTTTCGTCACCTGACGGACGTCCGGATGGCGCCGTGCTGGGCGGTCATGGCGAGCTTCGAGGATCCGATCGACGCGGGAGCGCAGGCCTGCCGGTGGACGCAGGGGCCCTTGAGCTGGGCGGCGTGCAATTCGAGCAAGGCAGAGCGCGCGACCTCGCCCCAGTCATGGGTGATGCACGCCACTCCGCAATGGTCACGCGAGCACCTGGAAGCGGACGCGACCGAGGTGGCGGGTCTCCTGCTGCACGAACTCGCCTCGACGCTCGGGTCCAGGCTTCCACCGCCCGTCCACCTGCAGGCACACCGCTGGCGCGCCGCATTCGTCGAGCAGCCGCTCGGCCTGCCGTGTCTGATGGACGAGGAGATCGGCGCAGGTGCCTGCGGCGACTGGTGCCTCGCGCCCCGCGCCGAGGCGGCATTCGAGAGCGGCCGGGCGCTGGCCCATTCCGTGCTGTCGATGCTCGGTCTCGCCGCGCCCGTCGTGCGCGGCTGAAGGCGCGCAACCCCGCGTCAGGAGCCCGTCTGCGGCGGCGGCACACCGGCACGCAGCAGGCGCGTGCGTGCGCCGTCGTCGGCCAGCAGTTCGTAGCCCGCCCAGAGGACGAGCGCCACGAGCAGCGGGACGATCTCGTAGATCACGCGGTAGAGCAGCACCGACGCAAGGAGCTGCGCCGGCGGAACCTGTGGCAGGAGCAGCAGAAGCATCGACTCGAGCACGCCTAGACCGGCCGGTACGTGGCTCAGGACGCCGGCGAACACGCTCGCGAGATACACCGCGAGGAACGGCAGGTACGGAATCCGCGCCGATTCCGGCAGCAGCAGGTACAGCACGGACGAGACGAGCCCGATGTCGACGAGGCCGACGATCAGTTGCAGCATCGTCAGGCGCGGCGTCGGCATGTTGACGGCCCAGCCCCCAAGCCTGACCGGCGCCTTGCGCCACCAGATGAAGGCCAGGTAGCCCGCGTCCTTGACGAGTCCGATGCAGCCGATCAGCACCAGCCAGCGGCTCGAGACATGGAAGAGCGGCTCGAGATGATCGGCTGCGAAGACCAGTGCCAGGTCGAAGAGCAGCGAGAACCCGAGGGCGTACGGAAGGTTGCAGAGGAGCACCGTCGCGCCCACCTCCATCGCCGTGAAGCCCTTCGGCGTGTACATGCGGTAGCGCAACGCGCCGCCGCTCAACATGGCCTGCCCGACGGCGTGGCCGAGCGGGAACGCGATCAAGGCCGTGATCACCGGCTTGGCGCGCCCGATGCAGTGCTTCACGTAACGCACGACGGCGACCTCATAGGCCGCGAGCGCACAGAAGGCGCCGGCCGCGCACGCCGATGCGACGAGGAGCGCGTGCACGGGCACGGCACGCATGCCCGCCACGACATCGGCGACGCTGATGCGCTCGAACGTGCGGAACAGGACGTAGGCCGCAGTACCCGCGATCGCCACGCTCGCGACGACGCCGAGGGCGGACTTGATCCTGTTGCGGCGCGGGTCGCGCATCGCAGGATTCTAAGGTTGCGAGCGCGCCTCGCGAATGGGTTTGGACGCGAATGATTCTCATTGGAGTGGCGGTCGTTCCTGCACGAAACCAATGTGCGTGCGCCGTGTCGTACAGGACGCCACAGCGTAGAATTCGTGGCCGTAGTCCAGTGTCTGATCGGCAATCGAGGAGTGAAGATCAATGTCCGAAAAGAAATTCCAGCGCCGTGACGTGCTCAAGGGTGCGTTGATGGGTGTCGCGGCCGTTCCGGTCACGGCATTGCTCGGCCGCGCCGAGGCCGCCGCGGGCAAGGTCGATCCGAGCGAGCCGCAGGCGAAGAGCCTGGGCTACGTCGAAGACGCATCGAAGGTCGACGCCAAGGCGAATCCAAATTTCAAATCGGGTCAGACCTGCGCGAACTGCCTGCAGGCGCCGACGGCGAAGGCGGGCGACGCCACGGTCGCCTGCAACATCTTCGCGGGCCGCCAGGTCGCGTCCGGGGGCTGGTGCAAGGTCTGGGTGAAGCGCCCGTAAGCGTCCACGCTGCATCCGCCTGAAGACGGCGCGATCGGGCATACCCGGTCGCGCCGTCGTGCTTTCCAGGGAGTGGGAATCCGATGACGAACGACGGGCTCGACGATCTCGCGATCAGCCTGCCGGCCGCGCTCGTGCCGCTTGCGCGCCTCGCGCTCAATCTCCGCTGGGTCTGGAATCACGCGACGGATCGACTCTGGGAAGCGCTCGCGCCCGAGGTGTGGCTGCAGACGCGCAATCCGGTGCTCGTCATCCGCAATACGCCGCGCAGCCGCCTCGAGGAACTCGCGCACGATGCAGAGTTCCTCGGACGCATGCGCGCGCTCGAACGCAATCTCACCGAATACCTCGCCCGCCCGAGCTGGTTCCAGCAGCACGCACTCGAGCGGCCGCTGTCGGTCGCTTATTTCAGCATGGAGTACGGCATCACCGACGCGCTGCCCCTGTACTCGGGCGGCCTCGGCGTGCTCGCCGGCGATCACCTCAAGACCGCGAGCGACCTCGGCATTCCGCTCACCGCGGTCGGCCTCTTCTACCGCGAGGGCTATTTCCGCCAGATGCTCGATACCGCGGGCTCGCAGCTCGAAATCTATGCGATGAATGCGCGCGAGTCCCTGCCGGTGCGGCTCGTGACCGACGCCGAAGGGATGCCGCTCAGGGTCACGCTCGAGTTGCCGGGACGCGAGCTCAAGGTGCGCATCTGGCGCGCATCCGTGGGCCGCGTCGAGCTCTACCTGCTCGACAGCGACGACCCGCTCAACTCGCCCTTCGACCGCGGCATCACCGCGAAACTCTACGGCGGTGACAGCGAGACGCGCTACATGCAGGAGGTGGTGCTCGGCATCGGCGGCTGGCGCGCGCTCGAGGCGCTCGACGTCGAGGTGGACGTACTGCACCTCAACGAAGGCCACGCCGCGTTCGCGACGATCGAGCGCACGCGCGCCTTCGCCCGGAAGCACGGCACGGATTTCTTCACCGCCCTGTGGTCCACGCGCCCCGGCAACGTGTTCACGACGCACACGCCGGTGGCCGCGGCCTTCGACCGCTACGACGTGGCACTGCTCACGAAGTACAGCGTGCAGTACACGCGCGAAGCGCGCCTCTATGGCCTCGAGCCCGGCCAGCTCCTCGGGCTCGGTCGCGTCGACCCGCGGGATGCGAGCGAACCCTTCAACATGGCGTACCTCGCGGCGCGCACCTGCGCGCGCATCAACGGCGTGAGCGAGCTGCACGGCCGCGTGAGCCGGCGCATCTTTGCGCCGATCTATCCGCGCTGGCCCGAGCACGAGGTGCCGGTCGCACACGTCACGAACGCCGTGCACGTGCCGTCCTGGGACTCGCCCTGGGCGGACCGCCTGTGGACCGAGGCCTGCGGCAAGGAACGCTGGCTCGGCAGCCCGCAGCAGCTCTCGGAGGCCGTGGCGAAGCTCTCCGACGCGCAGATCTGGAATTTCAGGGCGATGGAGCGGCGCGACCTCGTCGACTACGCGCGGCGGCGCCTGCTCAGGCAGCTCCGGCAGCGCGGCGAGAGCGCGGAGACGGTGGCGGGCGCGCGCGACGCGCTCGATCCGAACGTGCTCACGCTCGGGTTCGCACGCCGCTTCACCGAGTACAAGCGGCCGACGATGCTGCTCGGGCAGCCCGAGCGGCTCGAGCGCCTGCTCTGCAACGCGTCGCGCCCGACGCAACTCATCATCGCCGGCAAGGCCCACCCGCGCGACGAACTCGGCCGCGAGTACGTGCGCCGGTGGGCCGAGTTCGTGCGACGCCGGGAAGTCCGGACCCGGGTGGTGTTCCTCGAGGACTACGACATGGCGCTCGCCGAGCAGCTCGTCCAGGGCGTCGACGTGTGGATCAACACGCCGCGCCGCCCGTGGGAGGCGAGCGGCACCAGCGGAATGAAGGTGCTCGCGAACGGCGGACTCAACCTCTCGGAACTCGACGGCTGGTGGGCCGAGGCATGGTCACCCGAAGTGGGCTGGGCGCTCGGCGACGGACAGGAACACCTGGAGCCCGGTTGGGACGCGATCGAGGCCGAGCGCCTGTACGAACTGCTCGAACGGCAGGTCGTCCCGGAGTTCTACGAGCGCGACGCGGAGGGCGTGCCGCGCGCGTGGGTCGCGCGCATCCGTGCGAGTCTCGCCAGACTGACGCCGAGGTTCAGCAGCAACCGCATGCTCGCGCAATACCTCCACGACCTGTACCTTCCGGCCGCGACCAACTTCTGGGAGCGCACCGACCAGGGGCCACAACCGGCACGCGCGCTGTCCGAGTGGTATCGGCGGCTGCATCGCCACTGGCACGCGATCCGCTGGGGCAACCTGGATGTGCGGACCGGTGCCGGCGTGCACGCGTTTCGCCTGCAGGTGTACCTGGGCGAAATCGAGCCGGACGCGGTCAACGTCCAGCTCTATGCCGAAGGCGCGACCGCCGGCGCGGCCGACGTGCACCCGATGCGGCGGGACCGCGCCCTGAGCGGAGCGGCCGGCGGATTCCTCTTCGTGGCAGACGTGCCGGATGGACGGCCGGCTGTCGACTACACGCCGAGGATCATTCCCGCGAATCCTGGGGCCCGCATCCCGGCCGAGGCGAACTTCATCCGCTGGTATCCGGATTAGCGCGGCGGGGGGCGGGCCCACGATTCAGTGGCCACTCGATCGGACGCGACTGTGCGGGACGCCGCCGTGTTTCACGTCAGGGTGGGCCTGGAAGCGGTGCTCGACCTCACGCTCATTCCCTGGCGTGTCGACACGCGCGCTCACGGGTGAGCAGTCGGAGAGCGACATGCCACGTTGTCGCCAAACGGAAACACTTCTGCAGTCACGCGGACGTCGCGACTGCGCGATACTCGCCCTGCGCATCACCAGACAGTGACCATGCACGACGCGGGCGGGATGAAGCACATGCCGATGAGTTGGACCGACACCTTGAGGGCGACCGCACTCGGCGCCCGGGCCGAGCGCACGGCAGTGGCCCGCAGGATCGGCGTCGACCTGCCGTGGAACTGGAACCCGCACGACGTCTGGCTGGCACGCGCCAGGAAAGCTCGCGCCGGCGCCGCGCAGTCCATGATGCGCGGCTCATGGGCCGCGTCGATCTGGAGCGATTCGGCCCGGACCTGAGCGGCTTCGGCCACGCCGACCTCTCCCGGGCCAATCGCGCGACGAGTTCATCCTCGGCGCGGGCTCCCTTCGTGGCCCCCTTGAAACACCTCCCGACCGTTCGCATCTAGGGCGGCAAGAGGGATTGCCGGGGCAATCCCAGCGAGGAGGAATATCCGCCATGCGTGTCATCAAGTGGGAACCGTTCCGTGAGGTCGACGACGTGTTCGACCGCTTTTTCGCCGATGCCTTCCGCCGCTGGCCACGGGCCACCGTCGAGGGGCGCGCCGCCGCGGACTGGGCGCCTGCCGCCGACGTCACCGAGACCGAGGGTGAGTACCTGATCAAGGCCGAACTTCCCGAGGTACGCAAGGAAGACGTGAGCCTCAGCGTGCAGGACGGTGTGCTCACGCTCACCGGCGAGCGCAAGCAGGAAAAGCGCGACGACAACGAGAAGGTGCACCGGGTCGAGCGTTTCCATGGCTCGTTCGCGCGGCGCTTCTCGCTGCCGGAGGATGCCGACGAGCAGAGCATCAAGGCCGAGAGCAAGGATGGGGTGATCCTGATCCACATCCCGAAGCACAAGGTCGTGCAGCCGCAGGCGCGGCAGATCGAAGTCCGGTAACAGGATGGGCGGCGGGCCCTATAATCCTGCGCTCTCCCAGCCGTGGAACGATCGATGGCCGAGCCCAAAGGGACCGCCGACCTCTGCGACGAGCATGCCGACGCACTGCAGGTGTGCGAGCCCGTCTTCCGCCCGTATGGTGGCCACGTCGCGTTCTCCGGTCAGGTGAGCACGGTGCGCTGCTTCGAGGACAATTCGCGCGTGAAGGAAGCGGTCGAAGGCGCCGGTGCGGGGCGCGTCCTGGTCGTCGACGGCGGAGGTTCGAAGCGCCGCGCGCTGTTCGGCGACAAGCTCGGTGCCGCGGCGGTCCGCAACGGCTGGGCCGGCGTGATCATCCACGGCTGCATCCGCGATTCGGCGCTGCTCGCCCGCATGAACCTGGGTGTCCGCGCGCTCGGCACGATGCCGCTGCGCAGCGAGAAGCGCGGCGAAGGCGAACGCGACGTGCCGGTTCGATTCGCGGGCGCCACCTTCCACCCGGACGACTACGTCTACGCGGACGAAGACGGGATCGTCGTGTCACGCGTCCCCCTCACCTGAGGCAACCCCCGCATGGCCAGGACCGTGTTCTGCCAGCTGCTGCAACGCGAGGCCGAGGGCCTCGATCGCGTCCCGTACCCGGGTGAACTCGGCAAGCGCATCTTCGAGAACATCTCGAAGGAAGCGTGGCAGCAGTGGCTGCGCCACCAGACGATGCTGATGAACGAGTACCGCCTCTCGCCGATCGAACCGAAGGCCCGGCAGTTCCTGGTCGCGGAAATGGAGAAGTTCCTGTTCGGCGCGGGTTCGAGCAAGCCGGAGGGCTTCGTCAGTCCCGATGCCTGAGGGCGTGGAGGGCCACGAGCAGCCACGCCGCCATGAAGCACAGGCCGCCCGCCGGCGCGACCATGCCGAGCCATCGCGGCGCCCCTGCGGTCAGCGCGTAGATCGCGCCGGAGAAGAGCAGCACGCCCGCAACCATCAGCCCGGCTGCGGCGCGCAGCGCGCGCGTCGCGGCGGTCGTCCGGGCGACGAGCCCCACGAGCAGCAGGCCGAGGGCGTGCAGCTGCTGGTACAGCACGCCGGTCCGGAAGCTCTCGAGTCGTCGCGGCGTGACCCGGACCTCGAGCCCGTGCGCACCGAAGGCGCCGAGCACGATGCCGGCGAACATGAGCAGCGCGCCCAGGACGATGCAGGTCGTGGCAAATCCCGGGCGATTGACCGGAGGCGAGGTCATGACCCGCCCGAGGTCACGAGAGCGAGCAGCGTCGCAATCGGCTTCGGGAGCCCGACCCGCTTCGGCTCGCGCACGTCGTACCACCGGTACCGGTCGTCGCCACGGATCTCCTCGGACTTGCCGCGACAGCGCACGACGAGCGGGCGCATCACGTAGTCGAAATGACTGAACGCATGCCGCAGCGGCTCGACGCGACCCGGCGCGCCCGCGCGGGAGAGGTGCTCGCTGCACCACTGCTCGGCATGCGCGCGGGTGGGGAACTCGGGCAGGCCCCACAGGCCGCCCCAGATCCCGGATGGCGGGCGATGTTCGATGAGCACCTGCTGCGGGCCACGCATCGCGACCACGAGCCACGCGTCGCGACGCGGGCGCCTCGCGCGCGGCCGGGGCGCCGGCAGCTCTGCTTCGCGTCCCTCGACCCGCGCGATGCAGCCCGGGTTGACCGGGCAGAGCAGGCACGCGGGTCGTGCGCGCGTGCACACGGTCGCGCCGAGATCCATGATGCCCTGTGTATACGCGGCCGCCCGGTCCGCCGGCGTGCAGGCCTCAGCAAGCGACCAGAGGCGCCTCTCGATCTCGGGCCGGCCCGGATGACCCTCGATGCCGAAGCAGCGGGCGAGCACGCGCTTCACGTTGCCGTCGAGGATCGGATGCCGCTCGCCGCGCGAGAGCGCGAGGATCGCACCGGCCGTCGAGCGGCCGATGCCCGGCAACTCCACGGCCTCCGCGAGCGTCGCGGGAAACTCGCCGCCGTGCCGCTTCACCATGATCTGCGCGGCGCGGTGCAGGTGGCGCGCGCGCGCGTAATAGCCGAGTCCGGACCACAGGTACAGCACGGCGTCGAGCTTCGCGGCGGCGAGCGTGCGCACGTCCGGGAAGCGGCGCACGAACGCCTCGAAGTACGGGATGACGGTCGCGACCTGCGTCTGCTGCAGCATGACCTCCGAGACCCAGACCCGGTAGGGCGTCGGGTCACGCTGCCACGGCAGGTCGCGACGGCCGCTGGTCTCGAACCAGGCAATCACCGCGGGCGCGAAGCGGCGCGTGCGCTCCGCCTCCGGCAGCGCGTGCTCAAAGATGGCGCGCACGATCCTCGACGTTGGCGAAGAGCCGAAGCGTCGCATCCCGCAGCACCTTGAGCGCGTACCTGCGGCCGATGAACGGCGGCACCCAGAAGTCCGGCTCGAACTCGGCGGTGTACTGCACGCGCGTGCGCAGCAGAACCTCCCCGTTGTCCGTCGTCGCGAGCACCTCGCTCTCGCGGATGCGCGGGTCGAGGTCCCGGTAGTGGGCGAAGTCGGTGAGCACGGCGGCTGCGGCATCGGCCCTCAGGAACACACGATCGGTGTGTCCTGGCCGGCACGACACCCGTCCGGATAGCCGTACTGCTTCCAGTAATCGACGAGCCCGATGCGCTCGGCGAGCCGGGCCAGGCGCGGGTCCCTGCGGAACGCGGCGCCCTCGTCCGTCCACGACACGTCGATCTTCCAGCCGGCCTTCCACACGTCGGGATTCTCCTCCAGCGATGCGAACAGGATCTGGTAGACGAGATCCACCTCACCGAGCTCGAGGTACGGCTCGACCAGCGTCAGCTGGGGGGCGAGCGCCGGATCGACCGCGCGCATTTCGGCGACGACCTCCGGCCGGATCGACGGATCCGCGAGCGCATCGATGAATCGCACCGCGTACGGCCGGAGCTTCTCGGGGATCTTCTCGTCCTGCACGATGAGCCGTCGCGCCGTATCCCAGTCGCCGCGGTGGATGGCGATCGCGGTCTCGATCCCCTGGCTCCCCTTGACGGCGCCAAGCCCTTCCGCGAGCTTCGCGTAGTGCAGTGCCTGTTCGTCGTCGCCCACCATCAGGTACATGCCCGCGAGGTTCCCGGCGATGGCGGCCGAGCCCGGGTCGAGTTCCTGCGCGCGCCGCGCCTGGGTGAGCGCCGCCTGCAGGCGTCCGACGCGGCTCAGGAGCAGCGAATACCAGTGGTGCGGCGTGGCATCGTTGGGCTCGAGCGAAATCGCGAAGAAGAAGCCGGACTCTGCATCACGCAGGTCGCCACGCTCCGCATTCAGCTGCGCGAGCACCGCGTGCGCTTCGCCGATGTTGGGATCGATCGAGAGCGCCTGGCGGGCCGAGGCTTCCGCCAGCGGCAGGTACTCTTCTTCGTCTCCCTCCTGCATCGTGTAGCCCGGCAGGACGACGTAGGCGGAGGCGAGCGCAGCATGCGCGCGCGCGAAGCCGGGATCGTGGCTCAGCGCCGCCTGGAAGAGCTCGATCGCCTTCCGCAGGTTGTCCTCGCCGCGACGCTTCCAGATGGCACGGCCGCGCAGGTAGATCTCGTAGGCTTCGACGTTCTGGGTCGGCGGCTTTTCCCGCATCGCCAGAGCCTGTTCCTTCGGGGCGAGTTCGATGCGCAGCTTCTCGACGATGGCACCCGCGATCTCGTCCTGGACCTGGAAGATGTCCGCGAGCCGGCGATCGTAGGTCGCGGACCACAGGTGGAAGCCGGTCCCGGTGTCGATGAGTTGCGCGGTGATGCGGACCTGGTCGCCGGCCTGCCGCACGCTGCCTTCGAGCACGGTCTCGACGCCGAGCTCCTGGCCGACCTGCCGGATGTCGACGTTGCGGCCCTTGTAGGCGAAGGACGAAGTGCGCGACGCGACCTGCAGTCCGGGGACGCGCGCGAGCAGGTTCAGCAGCTCCTCCGACATACCGTCGCTGAAGTAATCGCGTGCCGGGTCGCCGCTCAGGTTGGTGAACGGCAGGACGGCGATCGAGTCGTGCGGCACGCCCGCTTGCGCGCGACCCATGCCGCGCTCGTAGAGCAGGTAGCCGAGACCGGCCATGCAGAGCAGCACCACCGCGGCATAGGCGAGCCGGAGGCGCAGATGCAGCGAGGCCGGCGTGTCCCGCAGCGGCTCGGTGCGCTCGATGCCCTGCGGTCCCACGTCGAAGATCCACGCGAGCATCATCGCGACCGGGAAGCCGATGAGCAGGAATACGACGACGAAGGTGATGGTCCAGTCGGGCAGTCGCAGCGCCGGCAGCACCACGGAACTCGCCTCCGTCACGGCCCACGCGACGGCACCGTAGGCAATCGCGACCTTGCCCACCCGCCGGCGCTTCAGTTCCGCGAAAAAGGCCATCGCATTCCCGACCGGATCCCGAGAACCCTATTGTCCACGAAACGCGCGCCACCGCCACGCGCCGGATCCGCCGGGCGTCACTTGCGACAGACGTTGATGTCCCCGTTCAGGGTCTTGACCCGGATGCGCGCGCTTCCCTGCCCCTCACGGAAGCGCAGTTCGCGGCCCGGAGCATACTGGTCCGTGCGGACCGCCTTCGGCCCCATGCAGTTGCGGATCTCGCCGTTGAAGCTCGACACGTCGAACTCGACGTCCGCCGGCCCGGCGAGATCGAGGCGCACGTCGCCGCTGATGCTCTCGATGTCGATACGCGTGTCCGCGAGCAGCCGACCCGTCAACGCGACGTCGCCGCTCGTCGAGCGCAGGCGCGAACGCGTGGTCTCGCCCAGCCCAAGGTCGAAGTTGCCGCTCACCGTACTGCCGTTCACCTCGCCGGCAACTTTCGCAACCGACGCGTCGCCGCTCACCGTGGTGATGTTGAGGAGTCCGCGCTGGCCCGAGCCGTTCACGATCACGTCACCGCTCACCGACTTGCATTCGACGTCCTCGGCCGTGGCCTCGGTCACGATGTCCGCGCTCACCGTCTGCAGGCGCTGCTCGCCCCGGATGCCGCTCACCCGCACGTCGGCACTCACGGTGTTGACGAAGAGGCCGCTGGCCACGGGCACCTTGATCACGAGGTCGGACGCCTCGACGTTGAACGACTTCTTCGGGATCACGACCTTTACGCGCGTGAGCTTGCCCGCCGTGGTGAACTCGAGTCGCTCGCTGCCGTCGCCAAGCTCACCGGTCACCTCGACCTCGTTGCGATTCCAGCCGGAGACTGTCACCGAACCCGCGGTGTTCGAGACTTCGACCTGGCCAGTCGCATCCGCGGCCCTGCGCTCGTTGATCGTCGCTCCGGCCCAGGCAGGCCGCGCAGCAAGGGCCAGCACCACGCATCCCGTCGCCGCGAGCAACCGCAGGGCGTCCCGACCCGTCTCGCGATCATGCCGTCCGATCCTCATAGCTGCATCCCCTTCCCGTCCTGCGGAACCTGGACCCCATTCACGCCAGTGAGTTGACTCGCGCTCGCGAGCAGCGCGAGCTCGTCCTGATACGTGTTCAGCAACAACTCCTCGAGCAGCGGATCGCCCGGCTGCAAGGCGAGCGCGGCGTTGATCTCGGCGGTTGCGCGCCGGATCTCCGCCAGATTGGCCTCGAGCTTCTTCCACGCCGAGGCGGGCAGGGCATCGATCCGGCTCTCGAGCATGCCCGACAACTGCTGCCGCGCGGCCACGTATCCGGGATCGAGCGCATAAGCCGGGCCATGGGCGACGGGAATCGCCGGACCCTGCGACACCGGCACCTGCGGCGCCGGATCCTGGACGAATGCGACGCGCGCGAGGTCGCGCCGCACCAGGCTCGCGGTCAGGAGCGACGAACCCACGACCAGCAGCACTGCGGCCGCGACCTGCCATGCCCAGCGGCGCGGACGCGCTTCCCGGGCCGCGAGGCGGGCCTCGATGACCGGCCACAGATCCTGCACCGGTTCGACGTTGCGCGGCAGACGCCCGAGCGCATCGTCGAGGCGGTTCGTCGCATCCGTCCCGCCCGGAGTCATGGTTCTTCTCCCGTCATTCCCATGCGCGCCTGCAGCAGCCGGCGCGCGCGATGAAGCTGTGCCTTGCACGTGCCGACGGCCAAGCCCAGCATCGAGGCGGTTTCCTCGTGGCTGTAGCCGTACAGACCGGCGAGCACGAGCACGCGGCGGGCGCCGGGCGGCAGGCTCGCGATCGCCACCTCGAGGTCGAGCACCGCGCCGGCATCGGCCTCGCCCGGATCGTGCGGCAACTCCGCCGCGAGGTCCTCGATCGAGCCCTCCTGCCCCAGGCTTTCCTTGCGACGACGGCCGCGCGCCAGGACCGCATTCACCGCAATCCGGTGCAGCCAGGTGCCGAACCGGCTGCGTGCCTCGAAGGTCGGCAGCGCCTGCCAGGCCCGGATGAAGGTCTCCTGCGTGCAGTCCTCGGCGGTGGCGGCGTTTGCGGTCATGCGCAGGCAGAGTCCATGTACCTTCCCGACGTGCGTCCGGTAGAGCTGCTCGAAGGCGGCCGTCGAGCCCCGCGCCGCCGCCGTGACGAGCTTGTGCTCGTCCGCGGCCTGCCGCGCCTGCTCGAACTCGGTCTCGTGCGCCGCTGCAGACAACGCGTACCCCGGAGGCTTGCCCGGACCGACGATCCGGCGGGCCATCCTACACAGCCTCGCCGGCCGGCAGGCCCCGGGGAGCGCCCTCTCGAAAGCTGAGATGCACCGGACAGCCGAAAGGTTTACCGCAGGGCGCCAGGCCCGCCCGGTCAGCGCCCCGGCGACTGCAGGTAACCGAGCGTCATCGCGACGAGCGCCCGCAGACCGGCGTCGAGCGACGATTCATCGACGAAATACAGGGGCGAGTGGTTCACGGGCGCCTCCGAGGCATCGTGGCCCTGCGCGGTGGAGCCGACGAGGACGAAGACGCTCGGCACCTCGAGCGCAAAGTAGGAGAAATCCTCAGCGCCCGTCACGAACGGCACTTCGACGACATTGTCGCCACCCACCGCGTTCGCGAGCACCGGCAGCATGCGTCGCGTGAGATCCGGATCGTTGGCGGTGACGGGGTTGCTGCCCGGCAGGATCTCGAGTGTCGCGGTCGCACCGTGAGCAGCAGCGACGTGCTCGATCTTGCGGCGCATGTTCGCGATCACCTGGTCGCGCACCGTCGGATCGAACGTGCGAATCGTCCCCAGCATCTCGACGCTGTCCGGGATGATGTTGAAGCGGATGCCGCCCTTGATCGCACCGACCGAGACGACGGCCGGCCAGCGCGAGATGTCCGTCTGGCGGCTCACGACCGTCTGCAGGTCGGTGACGACGGCCGACGCGGCCACGATCGGGTCCACGCCCGACCAGGGACGCGAGCCGTGCGTCTGACGGCCGGTGACGGCTATGCGGAAGGCGTCGGCCGCCGCCATGAGAGCACCGACCCGGTAGCCGACCTGCCCGGCATTGAGCGGCGCCCAAAGGTGCAGGCCGAACATCGCCTCGGGCTTCAGGTCCCGGAACACGCCCTCCTTCAGCATCAGCGGCGCGCCGCCCTCCTCGCCCTCGGGCGCGCCCTCCTCCGCCGGCTGGAAGACGAAGACGACCGTGCCCGCGAGCTGCTTGCGAAGGCCGGCGAGCACTTCGGCGACGCCCATCAGTATCGCGGTGTGACCGTCGTGGCCGCAGGCATGCATCACGCCGACCTTCTCGCCGCGATACTCGGTCGTCACCGCCGACCTGAACGGCACCTCCGCGCGCTCGGTGACCGGCAGCGCGTCCATGTCTGCCCGCAGTGCGACGACCCGACCCGGCAGGCCGCCCCGCAGAACGCCCACGACGCCCGTGTGCGCGATCCCGGTACGCACCTCGATGCCGAGCACCTCGAGGTGCGCCGCCACCTTCTTCGACGTACGGAACTCGCGATTGCCGAGCTCGGGGTTGCGATGCAGGTCGCGCCGCCACTCGATGACGCGCGGCGCGACGGCACGCATCGCCTCGTCGACCTTGCTGCCCGCGTCCTCAGCCGGAGCGGCAGGTGCGAGTGCGCAGGCTGCGAGCAGCAGTGCGATGAATGTCGATCGGTGATGCATGAGGCGGGACCCCCGGGTGTACTGGCCGCGCAGGATAGCCGATGCCGGCAGCACCGTCCGCCCCGCTTCCGCGCGCCCTTATACTCTCGCCACCATTCGCGCCGGGGAGGCCGCCCGTGCTGATCAAGGTCGTTTCGGGACTTCTCGGTGTCGCCGGCCTGTGCTGGCTGGCCCTGCTGTTCTCCTCGCGCGCGATCCTGGTCGGCGAGCGTGTCGAGGACGCAACGCTGCACCAGCAGCTCGTCTGCACGTATTTCACGGGGACACGCACCATGCGCAAGGAGTACTGGTACTCGAAGAGCGACCGGTTTGGACGCGCCGCCTGTCCGCGCTGGCGGTCGCTGCGGGACGACGAATGATGCGCGCACCCTCTCACAGTCGTGCACGGCTTCGTGCAATCTGCGCCGCGAGTCTGACGGGAGCGAGCCTGCTCATGAGCCAACCTGATCCGGTATTTGCACAGACGTCCTCGCCGATCGCCGCAGGCTCGATCGCGAAGACCCAGAAGCCGCCGCTGCACGGCCAGCACTGGATGGCGATCACCGGCAAGCCGCTCGCGGCCACGGCGGGAGCCATGACGTTCCAGCGCGGCGGCAACGCCGTGGACGCCGCCTGCGCCATGATCGCGGCCACCTCCACGATGTGGGACGTGCTGTCCTGGGGCGGGGAGACCCAGGCGCTCATCTACGACCCGCGCTCGAAGAAGGTCGTCGCCATTAACGGCCTCGGCGTCGCACCGAGCGGGGCGACGGTCGAGTTCTTCCGCAACAAAGGCCTCGACTTCCCGCCCGCCGACGGTCCGCTCTCCGCCGTCACGCCCGGGACACCGGGCGGCCTCATGCTGATGCTCGCCGAGTACGGCCGGTTGTCGCTCGCCGAGGTGCTCGCACCGGCGATCGAACTCGCGGACGGCTACCCCATCGACGCGGAGACCGCCGACCGTATCGAGTCCTGGAAGACGAGACTCAAGGAGTGGCCGTACTCGAAGGCCGTGATGCTGCCGCACCTCGGCGCGGACCGCGAGGCGCCCCGGGCGGGCGAGATCTTCCGGCAGCCGGACCTCGCCGCGACGCTGCGCAAGCTGGTCGAAGCGGAGCAGAAGGCGCTGGCCGCGGGCTACACGCGCAAGGCTGCCATCGAGGCGGCGCACGAGCGCTTCTATCGCGGCGACATTGCGCAGGAGTTCGTGCGCGGCGCGCGGGAACAGGGCGGACTGATCACGCTCGAAGACCTCGCGAAGTGGCGGCCGCTCGTCGAGGAGCCACTGCACACGAATTACCGTGGCATCGACGTCTACAAGCTCGACACCTGGACGCAGGGGCCGGCGCTGCTGCAGTCGCTCAACCTGCTCGAACACTTCGACCTGAAGGCGCTGGGCTACAACAGCGCCAACTACATCCACACCGTGTACCAGGCGATGAACCTCGCCTTCGCCGACCGCGATTTCTATTACGGCGACCCGTACTTCCCGCCCGACGAACCGCGGCGCGGCCTGCTCTCGAAGGACTACGCGAAGGCACGCGCCGCGACGATCCGCATGGATCGCAACGACGCGAGCGCGGGTCCCGGGGATCCATATCCCTACCAGGGCGAGCGAAATCCGTTTGCCGATCTGCTCGGGAAGCAGCAACGCGCCGCGGCGAACAGCGCCGCTCCCGAGCTGACCGCACAGGCGCTCCAGGATTTCAGTGAGGGTTTCCACAGCGGAACGACGTCCGTGGTCGCGGCCGACGACCAGGGGTGGCTCGTATCCGTCACGCCGAGCGGCGGCTGGGTCCCGGCGGTCATCGCGGGGCGCACCGGCGTCGGGCTCAGCCAGCGCCTGCAGTCGTTCGTGCTGGACCCTGCACTCAATCCGTACAACGTGCTGGAACCCGGCAAGCGGCCGCGCGTGACGCTCACGCCGAGCCTGGCGCTCAAGCACGGGAGACCGTGGCTCGCCTTCGCGGTGCAGGGCGGCGACACGCAGGACCAGAACCTGCTGCAGTTCTTCCTGAACGTGGTCGAGTTCGGCATGACGCCACAGGAGGCCACGGAAGCGGCGAACTTCAACAGCTTCCAGATGCGCAGTTCCTTCGACCGCCACGAATCGCAGCCCGGTCGCATCGTGCTGAACGACTCGGTCCCGCAGTGGGTGCGCCGCGAACTCGTGCAGCGCGGCTACAGGCTCCAGTTCGAGGCACGGACCTCGGGACCGATCAACGCCATCCTGCTCGACCACGCGCAGGGCACGATGTGGGGCGGGTCGAGCCACCACGGCGAGGACTATGGCGTGGCGTGGTGAGCGCCGAGCCCGTCCCGCGGGCTTTTGCAGCGCACGATTGCACGCATCGAATGCGGGGCATAGGCTTGGTTCGTTCCAGACATCCAGCGACACGGCTTCTTCAACGCGGGAGGAGCGACCATGAACAAGTGGTGGTGGCGCGCGGATTACGTCGAGACGTGCAACTGCGCGCACGGCTGTCCCTGCAACTTCACGATGATCCCGACGCACGACGGCTGCCATGGGGTCGACGCCTATCACATCCGCGAAGGCGACTGTGACGGCGTGCGGCTCGACGGACTCAATGTCGCCATGGTGTTCGCGTGGCCTGGCCCCATTCATCACGGACACGGCCGAGCCGTCGTCTACATCGACGAGCGCGCGTCGCCGGAGCAGCACGCGGCGCTCGAGCGGATTGCGACGGGCGAAGCCGGCCCCGGCGGACCGTTCGAGATCTTCCGCAGCACGTTCGACGAGCGCCCCAAAGTGATGGCGGGGCCGGCGAAGATCGCGATCGACGGCCGACGGGCGAGCATCGGTCTCGGCGACATCGCGACGGTGAAGGTCGGTCCGGTCATCTCGGACATGGATGGCAGCGAAGCCAATGCCCGTCTGGTGATGCCGGATGGCTTCATCTTCAAGGACGGCGTGGTCGTGAACGTCGACGACGGCCGCGTACGGGGCGGCGGACTCGAGTTCGCCTACCGCAACTGCAGCGCGTTCATCGCCGACGTCGCCTACAACTGATGCGCGCCGCGGCGCGCGAGGCGCTGCCGGGCTGGATCGCGCTGCTCATCGTCGCCGCGCTCGCGTGGCGGCGCACGCTCTCGGACGCCGCCATGATGGGCGACGCGCCGGGCACGATGGGCATGCCACTCGTGCCATTCCTCGAAATGTGGGTGCCCATGATGGCGGCCATGATGCTGCCCGCGATCGCGCCGGTCGCGACCCTGTGGTCGCGCGCGATCATGCGCGCGCCGCGCGCGATGGAACGGCTCGCCCGGCTCGCGCTGTTCGCGACCGGATATCTCGTCGTGTGGTCCGCGGCCGGCCTCGCCGCGTTCGCCGTGATGCGCCCGATCGAGCAGGGCCTGCACGCCGGCTGCTTCACCGCCCGAACCGCGGCCGGCGCCGTCTTTGCGCTGGCGGGGCTCTACCAGCTGTCGCCGCTGCGCGAAGCCTGCCTCGCGAAATGCCGCTCGCCGCTCACGATCCTCGGGATTGCGACCTCGGGGCCCGCCTTTCTGCGCGATCTCCGCGCCGGCGCGCTGCACGGTGCCTGGTGCCTGGCCTGCTGCTGGGCGCTCATGGCGGTGCTCGCGCTGGTGGGCCTCATGAACGTCGCGGCGATGGTGGCGCTTGCGGTGTTCATCTTCACCGAGAAGACGACGCGGTTCGGGGTGCCGGCGGGACGCGTCGCCGGGGTCATGATGCTGGTCGCGGCGGTGGCGGCGCTCGTGATGCGGTGACTGAACCCTCGGCCTGCGAGGACCGGGCGACCGAACCGTGCTCCACCAGACGACTCACTTCGACCCGAAGCGGAAGTTCGTCGCGCCACATAAGGACGTCCGACGCCAATCCTCGAGGCCATTTAGAGCCCCCGCAAATCATACGCAGCGACGCTCGACTACTGAATGCGAAAGGGCTCGCCCCGACCAAGCGCAATGACTGCATGGACAATGAGTCCCCGAATTCGAGCAGCTTGCACGGCCACCACGGTCACGCCCAGGCGCGGACCGCGCAGTCTAGCCACATCAGTCGATCGCGAAGCCAGGGTTCTGTCAGGGGGACGGCATCAGTACACGGCGAACATCGCCCTGCAGCCTTCGTCGACCCAGACCTCGTTGCCCTGCACGCCCCACGAGCGGCCGTGCGAGCAACTCTTCGAGCTCAGTTGCCGGTACACCTCGACGTGACCGCGCTTCGGGATCGAGCAGTACTCGCGGCGGCCGTGGTTGGATTCGCAGGTAAAGGTGCGCCGCGGGTCGCCGCCGTAGCCGTTGTAACCGTAGCGGCCGTAGTTGTTGCTGCGCTCGTAGTCGTCGTAGCGGCGGTCGTAGTAGTCGTCGTCGTAGCGGTTGTTCTTGTTGTTGTTATTGTGATGATGATCGTCGTTGTTGCTGGCGATCGCCGCCGCCGCGGCCAGGCCGATGATCGCGGCCACGGCAACCGCGTCGCCCTTGTTCGAGGATTCCTTGGGCGAGCCCACCTCGAATTCCGCACGGCAGCCGTTCGTCACCCAGATGCGGTTGGCGTCGTAGCCCCACGTGTCGTTCTGCCAGCAGCCCTGCGAGCTGAGTTGACGCGTCAGGCGCACGCCGCCACTGGTGTTGACGGAGCACGCCTGCGTGGCGCCGCCCCTGGATTCGCACACGACGGTGCTGGCCTGGGCTCCGGGCGCACCGCCCAGCAGCATCAGCGCCCCGCACAGGAGCGAAGCAGCAAACGTCATCGTCGTTGTCGTTGAACGGCTCATCGCTTCGTCTCCTCCTGCGCCTTGCGTGCAGCAGCGAAGGCCGCGATCTCGCCCGCTTCCAGCTGGCCGTCCTTGTTGGCGTCGAACCGGTCGAACACGATCGGCAGCTCGGCCGAGTACTGTTCGAACGTCACTTTGCCGGTGGCGCTCTGCGCGCTGGCGCCGGCCAGCCACTCCTTCGGGTACTCGTCGCCTTCGAGCACGCCGTCGTCGTTGCGATCCCGCGCGCCGAAGCGGCGGACCATCGCGTTGCGATATTCCTCGAGGCTGATCTTGCCGTCCTGGTTGCGGTCCATTCGATCGAGCATCGCCTTGACCGTGTCTACCGACTGGCCCGCCGGGTCGGAACTGGCCGCGTTGGCCCCCACCGCTCCCAGCAGCACTGCTGCTCCCACCAATTGTTTCCAAGTCACCATGCGGATCTCTCCCGTTAACTGCTCGTGACGTTGATGAGTCCTGGAACGGAACTCAGGATTTCAAATAGGACAGGCATTCCAGAGGCACTAGTGTAGTGTCTCGTAAATGTCTATGCGGTACTGGCCGGCTGCGCCAGCGTGGCACGAGCGCGCTGGATTTTGGCCAGGATCTCCTCGCCCCGGGCGCGCCAGCGATACGGTTTGGGATCGAG
>JAGOXN010000417.1 GCA_018059685.1 Steroidobacteraceae bacterium
GTGAGGTACGAATACTGATCGAGCCGGGCGAGGCCGGTGCTGCAAATGCGGCACCGGCCTGCGCCTGGACTGCATGAGCGACGGCACGCGGGTTCCCTCGGGTACCGAGCCGTCGCAAGCGCGGGATCGCAGAGCCCGTGACCCCGGCCCCGGCCCGGAGGTCATACAATGACCAGGTGGGCATGCACGCGTCCAGCGTAGACGGTCCTGCGACCAGCCAGCTTGCGACGTACCTGCTCGAGCAGGGCATTCGCGGGCTCGGGCCGTTCGTGGGCGCAGCGGCGCTCGCGACGCAGTACCTCGACGCCCAGACTCACCCCAATGATGACGCACGCGTCGCGGCCTTGATCAAGCGGGAGGCGGGCAAGAACTTCGCGACGGGATTCCTGACCGGACTCGGAGGATTCCTCACGCTGCCGGTCGCCGTGCCAACCGCACTCGCGGCCTCATGGGTCGTTCAGTCGCGCATGGCGGCGGCCATTGCGAGGATCTATGGACATCCGCTCGAAGAACCGCGCGTGCGCACCAAGATCCTGTTGTCGCTCGCGGGTGACGTGGCCCGGGATGCCGTGAAGGATCTCGGGATCCGGATCGGCGACCGGCTGACGCAGCGGGCCGTCGATCAGATTCCGGGGCGCCTGCTGGTCGAGGTGAACAAGAGGCTCGGGGCCAAGCTCGCAGGCCAGGTCGGGCAACGGGTATTGCTCAGGTTCCCACGGGCGGTGCCGGTGCTGGGCGGTGTCGTGGGCGGAGCCCTCGATGCAGTCGTGTGCCGGAAGGTGGGCGCCACCGCTCGAACGCTGTTCCGTCCACCGGCGGGAACGGTGGTCGAGGGGGAGATCATCGGGCGGAGTTGATCGCGGCAGCGGCTTTGGGATGGCCCACGTGCGCCACGGCGCGTCCCAATCAACGATGCGGAGCCCGCGATTGACCGATGTACATTACCGCGGTAATGTACGGACATGAGCGCCATACAGTCGAAAGTCACGGCACAGGGCCAGATCTCCGTGCCGGCGGAGGTCCGACGGCAACTGGGGGTCGGCCCCGGTTCCGTACTGATCTGGGAGATGCGGGACGGCGAGTTCGTGGTACGACGCGCCGGCAAGGCGACGTCGCAGGACATTCACGCCGCCCTGTTCGGCGGTCGGACGCCCGGCAAGGAGCCGGTGGACGTCAGGGCGGGGGTTCGCAAGTACATTCGTCGACGGCATGCGCGCGGTTGATACGAACCTGCTGGTGCGACTCATCGTGCGTGACGATGCCGCGCAGGTCGCGACTGCCGAGGAATTCGTTGCGGCCGGCGCGTGGGTATCGCACCTGGTCCTGGCCGAGACGCTTTGGGTGCTGGATGCGGTGCACGAACGCACACCGGCGCAACTCGCGGCCGCGGTCGAGATGCTGCTCAATCATGAGTACCTCGCGATACAGGATCCCGAGATCGTTGCGCGGGCCGTCGCGCAGTTTCGCGTTCGGCCTGCGCTCGGGTTTTCCGACTGCCTGGTGCTCGAAATAGCGCGCAAGGCCGGACACCTGCCACTCGGTACCTTCGATCGGGGATTGGGTCGACTCGAGGGGGCGCAGCGGCTCTGAGAGCCGATGAAGGTGGGGTCGGGCCGCGACGATGCGCCAGCGACTCGTCAGGGCGCCCTTTCTCTGTATGCCGACCTTGTCTTTGACATAATATACATTATGCGTACAACAAACGGACTTCTGCGCGAGGCTGAGCTTCGGCGCACCAATTGGCCGCACCAGCACTTGGGAATCCTGCGCCGACACCTCGACCGGCTGACCAACCTTGAAGCGGGCCGACCGCGCCACTGCCGCCGGAATTCGTACGGCGAGGCTGTTACCCCACGGCCCACCCGTCCCTCGGGGCCCGGCTGCCGCGGAGGTCGTCAGAACTCGTAGATCGCGTCGACGCCCATCGAGCGCGGTGGCCCGAACTGGGCGCTGATGGCGCCGAGATTCGTGGTCGAGTACCGATAGATCTCGTCGCCCAGGTTCCGGCCCCAGACAGCGATGCGGAAAGTGCCGCGACCTTCGGTGTCGATGTTTGCGAGCTCGAGTCGTGCGTTCCAGATCTCGTAGCCCGGGGACAGCGTGTTCGCGTTCGGGCCGGCGTAGAACTCGTCCTGTCGGCGATAGTCGACGTGCAGCGCGAGATCGCCGATCGCCATCGACGGGAATGCGTAATCGACCCCTGCTCCGTAATGCCAGTCCGGCGCGTTCTGGATGTGCTTCTGATCCGCGAGGTCCACGCCGTTGTCGATGTAGGAGTTGTACTGGCCGTCGAGCCACGAGGCGAACATGTCGAGCGTCAGGCCCTCGGCAAGCACCGCGCTCGCTTCCAGCTCGATGCCTTCGATCTCGGCACTGCCGGCATTGATCGTATCCGTGAAGATCGGTGGAACGCGTGCCTGGTCGACCTGCAGGTCCTCGTAGTCGTTGCTGAAGGCCGCGAGGTTCACGCGCAGGCGCTCCGCAAAGAACTCCGACTTGAGGCCAACTTCCCAGGCATCGACGTTCTCCTCGTCGAAGCCCTGACCAAAAAAGGTCGGCGTGCTCTGCGTATTGAACCCACCGGCGCGGTAGCCCGTGGAGAACTTCACGTAGCTGTTGATATGGTCTGTGAACGCGTAGTCGACCGTTGCCGCGGGGTTGAGCGAGTCGAAATCCCGGTCACCGACCACGACCAGGCCCCGGATCGCCGGCGTGAAGCCGGGATTCGTGTAGGTCTTGGTCGCCTTGCGCG
>JAGOXN010000094.1:0-3711 GCA_018059685.1 Steroidobacteraceae bacterium
GCCTGATCTCCGCCGCGCTGGTCGGCTGCGAGCCGCTCGTCATCCGGTCGAGCGACTCGAGGGCGATGACGCATTCGCGATTCTCGAGACTCGAGAGCACGGCCGATCGCTGCGCCACCTGTGCGGGGGTCGCGCCGGTCGCCCGGGAACCCGCGCTGGCGCTCGACGGGCGCGTCGCGGTCGTGCGACCGGACGCGGAGGCGACGCTGATCTGTTCGTACTTGACACCTTTCGGCGGCTTGTCGATCGAGAGGTGGACGACACCTTGCGCGTCGACCCACTTGTAGACGGTCGCCCCCAGCGCCGCATTCGCATTCAGCGCCAGCACGATTCCCATCGCGACGGCGTTGCGGAAGCGGTGCAGTGGGCGGCTGGTTCGGTTCAACGATGGGGCCTGCTCGGCGGATTGCGCGGGCATTCTAGCCGCGCCCGGCCTTCGGGCCGAGTGTGGCCGTCCCGATCCGGGTCTCCGGTCACTCGCCGGCTGCGACGCCGCTCACGATCCTCGGGCGGCGCGTGAACCAGAGGAGGAGCACCATCGGCAGCGTGAGCCACGCGGAGACCCAGAACAGGTCGAGCGAGGAAAGCATGTAGGATTGCTCGATGAGTCCGTGCGTCAGCACGGCGATCGTCTGCGTGGCGTCGGCGGCGGGCTGGCCGGTGGCCCCGGCGATCTGCTGCAGCCGAGGATCGAACAGGCTCGTCGCCTCGGCCAGGCGACTCTGGTGGAGGGCCTCCCGGCTGTCCCACATCGTGGTCGCGATCGACGTGGCGAATGCGGAGGCGGTGATGCGCACGAAGTTCGACAGGCCGGTGGCCGCGGGCAATCCCTCGTGCGGGATGCGGTCGAGCGTGATCGAGATCATCGCGACGAAGAAGAAGCCGATCGACGCGCCCTGCACCACCATGGGCAGCATGAAGTCGACATAGGTCGCCTGCGCATTGAGCAGCGCGCGCAGGTAGAGGCTCACGCCGAGCATCAGGAACGAGAACACCGCGAAGACGCGCGCATCGTAGTGCTGGACGAGACGGCCCGCGAACGGCGAGAAGAGCAGCGCGACCATTCCCGACGGAGCCTGCACCAGTCCGGCCCAGGTGGCCGTGTAGCCGAGCTGGGTCTGCAGCCACAGGGGCAGGATCACCAGGTTGGCGAAGAAGATGCCGTAGCCTGCGCAGGTCACCAGCGTGCCGATGGTGAAGTTGCGCAGGCGAAAGAAGCGCAGGTCCACGACCGGATGTCGCTCATTCAGTTCCCAGATCAGGAACGCCACGAAGCCGACGCAGGCGATGGCGGTGAGCGCGACGATGCGTGGCGACTCGAACCAGTCGGCATCCTTGCCGGTGTCGAGCACGAGCTGCAGGGTCCCGACCCAGACGATGAGCAGCGCGAGACCGACGACGTCGACCGGTACGCTGCGTCGCGAGGTCTCCTGGGACCGCAGTGCACCCCAGCACACCACCGCACTCGCGATGCCGATCGGTACGTTGATGAGGAAGATCCAGGGCCAGGACCAGTTGTCGGAGATGTAGCCGCCGAGCAGCGGGCCGAGCACCGGCGCGATGAGCGTGGTCATCGACCAGATCGCGAGCGCCATGCCGCGCCTCGATGCGGGAAAGATCGCGAGCAGCAGCGTCTGCGAGCCCGGGATCATGGGCCCCGCCACCGCGCCCTGCAGCACCCGGAAGGCAATGAGGGCCGGGAAGCTCCAGGCGATGCCGCAGAGGAACGACGCAAGGCTGAAGAGCAGCACGGACACCGTGAAGGTCCGCACCACGCCGAACCGCTGCATGAGCCAGCCGGTGAGCGGCACCGAGATGGCGTTCGCGATGGCGTAGGAGGTAATCACCCAGGTGCCCTGGTTCGGGCTCACGCCCAGGCTGCCGGCAATCGTGGGCAGCGACACGTTGGCGATGGTCGTGTCCAGGACCGGCATGAACGTGCCGAGCGACAGCGCGAATGCGGCCACGCCGCGCAGCCCCGGCGGCAACTCCATCAGGGCCCGGTCGTCGCCCGTCCCGGCCACGGTCATCGTCCCGGCGGGTCGTGCCCGGAGTTCTCGGTGATGACCCGGCTGATCATCGACTCGACCTCGGGATCGGTTTCCTCGTGGGCCGGCATCGATGCGTCGACTTGCGCCGAGGGCTGTCCCAATACCGCTCCCGAGCCATCGTGCAGGTCGACCTCCGCGTGCATCGACAGCCCCAGGCGCAGCGGGTGTTCCCGAACCTCGCGCGGGTCGAGCGCGACGCGCACCGGCACGCGCTGCACGATCTTGATCCAGTTGCCCGAGGCATTCTGCGGGGGCAGCAGTGCGAAGGCGGCGCCGGTGCCGGGCGAGAACCCCTGCACGCGCCCGTGGAAGGTGACGCCCCGGCCGTACAGGTCGGCGTGCAGCGTGACGGGCTGCCCGATGCGCATTCGGTCGAGCTGGACTTCCTTGAAGTTCGCGTCCACCCAGACGTCCTCGAGCGGGACGAGTGCGAGCAGCGGCATCCCGGCCGGGATGCGCTGCCCGACCTGCACGCCGCGCTTGCCGATCACGCCTGCCACGGGCGCCGTGATCGTCGTGCGCCGCAGGGCCAGTGCCGCGTCCCGCACGCGCATGGCGGCCCGTGCGACCTGCGGGTGCTGCTCCACGGTCGTTCCCTCGGTCTGCGCGAGTGCGACATCGAGGTCCTCGTGGGCCGCGCGCAGCGCGGCTTGTGCTGAATCGACGGCCTCGCGCAGGTGTGCAACCTCTTCGGCGGAAACCGACCCGCCTCCGGCGATCGCCTCGCGCCGCGCGAGGTCTCCCCGCGCGCGGCGCAGGTCGATCTCCCGTGCCCGAACCCGGGCTTCTGCGAGCCCGACCTGTGCGAAGGAAGCGCGGACCTGACGTACGGTGGCGGCCAGATCCGCAAGCGCCGTGTCGCGAGCCACCTGCGCATCGATCCTGTCGAGCGCGACGAGCGGCTGGCCGGCCGCCACGCTCTCGGTCTCCTGCGGATAGATGGTGCGGACGGTGCCGGGGATCTCGGCGGTGACCTGCACGATCCGCCCGCCCACGTAGGCGTCGTCCGTCGAGACGAACCAGCGTGCATGCCCGAACCAGTAGGCGGCCCACGCGAGACAGCCGACGATGACGACCATCGCGAGGATCCGCAGGCCGCGTCGTCGCTTCTGGTTGGCGTCGGGTGCAGCTTCGGCCAGCGGCTCGGGCGAGTTCATCCGGTCGACTCCTGGAAATTTCCACCGAGCGCGACGAGCAACGCGACGCGCGCGAGCGTGCGGTCGGCAAGGAGCTGTACGCGCAGGCGCCGGGCCTCGAGCACCTGCGTTTCGGCGTTGAGCACGGTCAGGTAGCTGGCGAGACCCGCCGAGTAGCGCTGCTCGGCCAGCCGATAGGCGCCCTCCGCAGCGTCGAGGGACCGCAACTGGTCCGCGAGCTGCCGGTCGAGGGACTGCAGGCGCGACAGCTGGTCGGCGACCTCGCGGACGGCCCGCAGGACCGTCTCGTTGTAGGCGGCGACGGCGGCGTCCCAGTCGGCCCCTGCCTTGCTGTATTCCGCACGCAGCCGCCCGCCATCGAACAACGGAAGGTGGATGGCGGGACCGATGCTCAGGGCGCGCGACCCCGCATCGAGCAGCTGGTCGAGCCCGATGGCTTCGAATCCCGCGAACGCGAGCAGGTTGACGTTGGGATAGAAACTCGCGGCAGCGACCTCGCTGCC
>JAGOXN010000094.1:3811-9088 GCA_018059685.1 Steroidobacteraceae bacterium
CCTGGGGATCGCCCGTGGCGCCGACGGCCCGTGCCTGCGCCTCGGCGCTGCGCACCCGCGCGAGTGCGCCCGCGAGGCCCGGGTTGCGGGCAAGGGCGTCTGCGACGAGCTGATCGAGCTGGGGATCGTCGAAGGCGAGCCACCAGCCTTCGGTCGGCGCCACGTAATCCGCGCCCGACAGGCCGAGCGTATGCGGCTCGAGCGGACGTTCACGCGGGGCCTCGCGCGGAACATCGACGCATCCCGATACGGCGAGGACCACACCCGACGCGACGCCTGGCAGGATGCGTGGAATGCGTGGCCGCCAGCCTCTGATGCCGACGCGGCCGTTCATCTGGACGGCCAGTGTTGATCCGATCCTCGCCAGGATCGAACGACTGGGCACGGCTACCAACGGGACACGACTTCAGGCGTAGCGCTTGAGCAGCTTTGCCAGGCCCTCCGCGCCCGGGTGCATCTTCTCGTACGGCACCTGGTTCAGCGGGACGTCCGTCGTGCCCGCCATCGCGTGCATGTCCGGTCCGCTCGAGGAGACGAAGATGAGCCCGGTGACGTGCTCGCCCTGCCTCAGCTTGGTGCGAAGGTACTCGAATGCCTTGCCGCGATGGGTCGGGTCGTAGTCCTTGTCGAGCTTGCGCAGCACGATGCGGCTGCCGTCGTGCATCTGCACGGGAAGGGTCTCGCCCTCGCCGTAGGAGGCCTTGATCTCCTGCCGGAGCGGGACGTAATCGGCGTGCACGGCTTCGTGGTAGTGCTCGCGCGTGAAGGTGTAGCTCTTGGTCGAGCCGACGTGGTCGTTGAAAGTCACGCAGGGCGAGATGATGTCGATCATCGCGAAGCCCTTGTGCATGAGTCCGGCCTGGATGAGCGGCACGAGCTGTTCCTTGTCGCCCGAAAAGCTGCGCGCGATGAAGGTGCCGCCGAGCGAGAGGGCCGCGAGGCACGGGTCGACCGGCGCCTGCAGGTTCTCCTCGCCCTTCTTCGATTTCGTGCCGATGTCCGCCGAGGCCGAGAACTGGCCCTTGGTGAGTCCATAGACGCCGTTGTTCTCGCAGAGATACAGCATGTTCACGTTGCGCCGGATCGAGTGGGCAAACTGCCCGAACCCGATCGACAGCGAGTCGCCATCGCCCGATACGCCGATGTAGTAGAGGTCCCGGTTGGCCGCATTGGCGCCGGTCGCGACCGAGGGCATGCGGCCATGCACGCCGTTGAAGCCGTGGGCGCCGCTCGCGAAATAGGCCGTCGTCTTCGACGAGCAGCCGATGCCGGACATCTTGACGAGCTGCTCGGGTCGGAGGTTCAGGCCCCACAGCGCCTCGGTGATCGCCGAGGTGACCGAGTCGTGGCCGCAGCCCGCGCAGAGCGTCGACATCGCGCCCTCGTAGTCGCGACGCGTCAGGCCGAGCGTGTTCGTCGGCAGGTCGGGGTGGCGGACCCTGGGTTTGTTGATGAAGGACATGGTGTTTGCTGTGGGCGCCTGGTGTTGAGGGCGGTGGATGGCTCGTCGTTCGCTGCGCGGTGCCGGCGGACGCTCAGGTCACGGCGGCCAGCGTGGCCTGGCGGCTGTCGCCGACCTCGGCGAGCACGGCCTCCATGACTTCCTTCGAGGTCATCGGCAGTCCGCTGTAGTGCAGGATCGAATGGAGCTTCGACTTCGGCACGTCGGTCTCGAGCGTGAGGAGCGACTTGAGCTGCGCATCGCGGTTCTGCTCGACGACGAAGATCTTCTCGTGCTCCGCCATGAACGCCTCGACCTCCTTCGTGAACGGAAAAGCCTTGATGCGCATGTAGTCGACCGGGATGCCGCGCTTCGCCAGCATGTCGCGTGCCTCGGTCACCGCGCCGCGGCTGCTGCCGACCGAGACGAGCCCGATCGAGCTCGTGCCGGTGGCCTCGACGACGGGCGGTGGCACCAGTGTCCTAGCGCGCTTGAACTTCCTGAGCAGCCGGTCGAGCACGATCTGGTATTCCGCTGAGTCCTCCGTGTAGCCGCCGTACTGGTTGTGGCCCGAGCCGCGCGTGAAGTACGCGCCCTTGGGCGACACGCCGGGCAGCGTGCGATACGGGATGCCGTCGTCGTCCTTGTCGAGGTAGCGGTGGAACTTCGGCAGCGCCTCGATCTCCTCCTTCGTCAGCACCTTGCCGCGGTCGGGACGGTAGGCGTCGTCCCACTCGAGATCCCGGCACATCCAGTCGTTCATGCCGATGTCGAGGTCGGTCATCACGAACACCGGCGTCTGCAGCCGCTCGGCGAGGTCGAAGGCCTGCACGGCCATGTAGAAGCACTCCTCGGGGTTCGAGGGGAACAGCAGCACGTGCCGGGTGTCGCCGTGCGATGCATAGGCGCACATCAGCAGGTCGCACTGCTGCGTGCGGGTCGGCATGCCGGTCGAAGGCCCGACGCGCTGCACGTCGAAGATCACGGCGGGGATCTCGGCGTAGTAGCCGAGCCCGATGAACTCGTTCATGAGCGAGATGCCGGGGCCGCTGGTGGCGGTGAACGCCCGCGCCCCGTTCCAGCTCGCGCCGAGCACCATGCCGATCGCCGCGAGCTCGTCCTCCGCCTGGATCACGGCGAAGTTGTTCTTGCCGGTCCCGGGATCGACGCGCAGCTTCTGGCAGAAGCTCCTGAACGAGTCCATCAGCGAGGTGGACGGGGTGAGCGGATACCACGGCCCGACCGTCGCGCCGGCGTAGACGCAGCCGAGCGCCGCGGCCGTGTTGCCGTCGATCATGACGTGCCCGGCCGTCTTGTCCATGCGCTCGACCCGCAGCGGCAGCGGGCAGGGCAGGTGTTCCCGTGCGTAGTCGTAGCCGAGCTGCACGGCCTTCATGTTGGCGTCGACCAGCGCCTGCTTCTTGCCGAAGCTCTCGCCGAGCAGACCCCGGATGACCTCGAGGTCGAGCTCGAGCAGCGCCGCGAGCACGCCCGCGTACATCACGTTCTTCATCAGGATGCGGTTGCGCACGCCGACGAAGTTCTCGTTGCAGATCTTCGCGAGCGGCACGCCCAGAATCGTGATGTCGTCGCGCTTCAGCACCGTCGAGCGCGGCCAGGTCGAGTCGAAGAGCAGGTAGCCGCCCGCGCTCACCTCGCGCACGTCCTTCGGGTAGGTCTCCGCATTCATGGCGACCATGAGATCGACGCGGCCCGAACGGGCCACGTAGCCGTCCTTCGTCACGCGGATCTCGTACCAGGTGGGCAGGCCCTGGATGTTGGACGGGAAGTAGTTCTTCCCCATCACGGGCACGCCCATGCGGAAGATGGCCTTCGTCAGCAGCGTGTTGGCACTGGCAGAGCCCGTGCCGTTCACGTTGGCGAGCTTGATGACGAAGTCGTTTACGCGGTCTTGCGGCTTTGCGGGCTTGGCCATTGGTGGTCGGGGGCGTGGGGCAGGTTGATGGTGGACTTCTGCATGTCCCAGGCGGCCGTCGGGCAGCGCTCGGCGCAGAGTCCGCAGTGCACGCAGAGGTCTTCGTCCTTCACCATGACGCGGCCGGTCTGCTTGAGCGCCGCGGACACGTAGAGCGGCTCCTCGGGGTTGCGGCGCGGCGCCTTGAGGCGCGTCGAGAGTTCCGCTTCGTCGCCGTTGCGGGTGATGGTGAGGCAGTCGGTCGGGCAGATGTCGACGCAGGCGTCGCACTCGATGCAGAGCTTCGCCTCGAACACCGTCTGGATGTCGCAGTTGAGGCAGCGCTGCACCTCGGCCGCGGTTTGTTCGGGATCGAAGCCGAGCTCGACCTCGATGGCGATGTTCTTGAAGCGTTCCTTGAGCGCGACGTGTGGCACGAGCCGGCGCTCGACCGGGTTGTAATCGTTCTTGTACGACCACTCGTGCAGGCCCATCTTGCGCGATGACAGGTTCATCGTCGGCGGCAGCCGGTTCGTGACCGGCTGCTCCATGCAGAAGTTGTGGATCGAGATTGCCGCCTGGTGGCCGTGCTCGACGGCCCAGATGATGTTCTTCGGGCCGAACGCCGCGTCGCCGCCGAAGAAGACGTCGGGGCGCGTCGACTGGAAGGTGGACGTGTCCACCACCGGCACGTGCCACTTGTCGAACTCGATCCCGAGGTCGTCCTCGATCCAGGGGAAGGCGTTCTCCTGGCCGATCGCGAGGATCACGTCGTCCGCGGGGAAGAACTCCTCGCCGACGATGCGCTCGGCGATGATGCGGCCGCGGGCGTCGAGGTCGTACTGCATCTTGTCGAACATCATGCCCGCGAGCCGGCCGTCCTCGATGACGAAGGACTTCGGGGCGTGGTTGACGACGATTTCGATATTCTCGGCCTCGGCATCCTCTAGCTCCCAGTCGGAAGCCTTGAAGAACTGTCGCGGCTTGCGCGCCATCACCTTGACGTCCTTCGCGCCGAGCCGCAGCGAGGAGCGGCAGCAGTCCATGGCGGTGTTGCCGACGCCGATGATCAGCACCCGCTCCCCGATCCGGTCGACGTGCTTGAAGGCGACCGACTCGAGCCACTCGATTCCGATGTGGATGCTGGCATCCCCCTCCCTGCGACCGGGGAGCTTCAGTTCCTTGCCCTTGGGTGCGCCACTGCCCACGAACACCGCGTCGAACTCACCGCTGCCGAGCAGTTTCCTCAGGCTGTCGATGCGGCTGCCGTAACGGATCTCGGCACCCATCCCGGTGATGTAGCCGATTTCCTCGTCGATCACGGATTCGGGCAGGCGGAAGGCCGGGATGTTGGTGCGCATCAGGCCGCCGGGCTTGTCCCACTGCTCGAAGACCACGACCTCGTAGCCAAGCGGCAGCAGGTCGTTCGCGACCGTGAGCGAGGCGGGCCCGGCGCCGATGCACGCCACGCGCTTGCCGTTCTTCTGTCGCGGTATGACCGGCAGGCGCTCGACGATCGTGTCCTTGTGGTCGGCGGCCACCCGCTTCAGGCGGCAGATGGCGACCGGCTTGTCCTCGACGCGTCCACGGCGGCAGGCAGGCTCGCAGGGCCGGTCGCAGACGCGCCCGAGGATGCCCGGGAAGACGTTGGCCTCCCGGTTGACCATGTACGCATCGGAGAACTGTCCGAGCGCGATCAGCCGGATGTATTCCGGCACGTCGGTGTGTGCCGGGCAGGCCCATTGGCAGTCCACCACGCGGTGGAAATAGTCCGGGTTCGAGGTGTCGGTCGGTTGCACGGCAGGCAGGATCCTTCGACGGCGGGCAGTGGGCGACGAGCAGTGGATGAGCTTAGCGCTTCTACGCGCGCGTGCAACCGACCGACCAGCGCGCCCCGAGAGGCCGCTCAGCGGAACCGGCG
>JAGOXN010000095.1 GCA_018059685.1 Steroidobacteraceae bacterium
ACCGACGTCAAGGAGAACGAGACCATCACGGCGGGGCTCTGGCACACGGAGAAGAAGATGCCCTGGCCGACGCTCACCCGGCGCATCCAGTTCTGCATCGACCATCCCTTCTACGAGGAACTCGGCGAGCGCCTGCCCGTGCACAAGGACCCGCCGGACATCGGCGGCGACTACCCTCTCCACATGACGGGCGGGCACACGCGCTGGTCGATCCACGCCAGCTGGCGTGACCAGAAATACATGCTGCAGTTGAATCGCGGTGAGCCGGTGATCTTCATGAGCGTGGAGGATGCGCGCGCGCGCGGAATCCAGGACGGCGACCGCGTGCGGGTGTTCAACGACATCAACTCCTCCGAGATGCAGGTGCGCGTGGCCGCGGCGCACCGCCCGGGCCAGGCCACCTGCTATCACGCCTGGGAACCGTTCATGTACCGGGACCGGATGAGCTACTCGACGCTCACGCCCAATCCCATCAACCCCGTGCAGCTCGCCGGTGGCTACTTCCACCTGCAGCCGATGCCGGCGCTGTTCAGTCCCGGCTCCACGGATCGCGCCACGCGCATCGAGATCGAACGCATCGGATGAGAACCCCTATGACCGAGACCCAAGAGACGGCTTTCCTGGAGACGCTGCGTTCCTGCGTCGGGCGCAGTGGTGCGCCACAGACGGCGCGCGATCCGGTCAGCGAAGCGGCGATCCGCAACTGGCGCGACGCCATGCGCTTCGACGGGGAAACGGTGGACGCTGCGGCAGCATCGGAACGCCTCGGCACCGCACCGGCCGCGATGCTGGCCGTCTGGACCCTGCCCGGCAACATACCGCGCGTGCTCGATCCCGGGTGCCCGCGCGGCAAGGTCTTCAGCCTGCTGCAGCAGGCAGGCTTTTCCATGATGATCGGCACCAATACCGAAGAGGAGTACGTCCGGCCGCTCGAGGTCGGCGAGCTCCCGACCGGCACGCTGTCGCTGCTCGAGGTCTCCGAGCAGAAGACCACCGGCCTCGGCACCGGTTACTTCGTGACCACGCTCACCGAGTTTACGAACCAGAAGGGCGAACGGATCGGGAGCTGGAAGTTCCGCACCTTCAACTTCAGACCGCGCCAGCCGACCGAGGAGGAGCTGGCGGAGAGGAAGCAGCGACAGGAGCAGCAGGCACGGATCCCGAAGCACCTGCTGGTGCGCCCGCGCCCGGCGGTGATGAAGGAGACCGCATTCTTCTGGGAGGGCGCGAAAGCCGGCGAACTGCGCATCCAGGAGTGCCGCGGATGCCGGCGGCTTGCGCACCCGCCCGTGGTGCGCTGCCCGGCCTGTGGCTCCTATGACCTCGGCTACCGTGTCGCCAGCGGCCGCGGCACGCTCTACAGCTTCGTCGAGCCCGTGCACCCGCCGATGCCCTTCATGCGCTATCCCTACGTGGTCGGCCTCGTCGAACTCGAGGAGGGTACGCGCCTGCTCACGAACATCGTGCACTGTGCACCCGAGCAGGTGCGCATCGGCATGCCGCTCGAGCTCGTGTTCCAGCAGGCCGATCCGGAGCTGCGACTGCCGATGTTCCGGCCGGCAACGCCGTCACCCAACCGGCGCACGCTGCGTTTCGAGGACCTGGCACCGGGCCGGGAACTGCCGCTGCGTCCGGTCGACATCACCACCCGGCGCATCGTCGCCGGCGCCATCGCGACGCGCGACTTCGAGGACATCCATCACGAGGTGGCGGCTGCGAAGCGCGCGGGTCTGCCGGATCTCTTCATGAACGTCCTCACGACCACCGGTCTGTGTACGCGCTATGCGCAGGACTGGGCGGGGCCCGAGGCGCGCGTCACCGGCATCAACATCCGCCTGGGCACGCCGAACGTGGCCGGCGACACGATGACGCTGTCGGGCGTCGTCGAATCGTGCGCGCCCGGTGGCGCTGCAGGCAGGGTGAGCATCAGCCTGCGCGGCCGTAACGCCACGGGCGACCACGTCACGGGCACCGTGACCCTCGAACTGCCGATGGGAGGACGCAGGTAATGGCGATGTCCTTTTCCGGAAAGACCGCGATCGCCGGTATCGGCGCGACGGACTTCTCCAAGTGCTCCGGGCGAAGCACACTGCGCCTCGCGGTCGAAGCCTGCGAGGCCGCCATCGGCGATGCGGGCATCACGCCCGAGATGATCGACGGCATGGTCACCTACACCGTCGATGACAATCACGAGATCGACGTCTGCCGCAGCCTGGGGACCGATCGCCTCACGCATTTCAGCCGCATCCACCACAGCGGCGGGGCCGCCTGCGGCACCATACACCAGGCGGCGATGGCCGTGATGAGCGGCGCGGCGACGTACTGCCTCGTCTACCGCGCCTTCAACGAGCGTTCCGAGGTGCGCTTCGGGGTCGGCGTGCAGGAACGCGCCCCTCTGCCCACGCCGATGGAAGTGGACTTCGGCTGGAGTTCGCCCTTCGGCCTGCTGACACCGGCGAGCTGGGTGGCGATGTTCGCGCAGCGCTACATGCATGAGTACGGCGCGACCACCGAGGACTTCGGGCGCGTGGCCGTGGCCTGCCGCCGGCACGCCGCCAATAACCCGGCCGCCTTCTTCTACCAGCAACCCATCACACTCGAGGATCATCAGAAGAGCCGCTGGATCGTCAAGCCGCTGCGCCTGCTCGACTGCTGCCAGGAAACCGACGGCGGCCAGGCGTTCGTCGTGACCACGCTCGAGCGTGCGCGCGACCTGAAGTCGAAGCCCGCCGTCATACGTGCCGCGGTGCAGGGTTCCTGCGACGACCAGCAGATGATGAAGAGCTACTACCGCAAGAGCATCTCGGGGATTTCGGAGATGGCGCTCTGCGCGGAGCAGGTCTATGCCGAGAGCGGGCTCTCGGCGGCCGACATCCAGGCGGCCATCTTCTATGACCACTTCACACCGCTGGTGCTGCCACAGATCGAGGAGTTCGGTTTCTGCGAGCGCGGTGAGGCGAAAGACTTCGTCAAGGATGGCAACATCGAGATCGGCGGGCGGCTGCCGGTGAATACCCACGGGGGCCTGATCGGCGAGGCCTACCTGCACGGCATGAACGGCATCGCCGAGGGTGTACGCCTCACGCGCGGCGTGTCCTGCAACCAGCCGAAGCAGCTCGAGAACGTGCTGGTCACGGCAGCCTCCGCCGTGCCCACCAGCGCACTCATTCTCTCCCGCGACCGGTGAGGTGCACGATGAACGCGGCTGCGACCACTGTCCCCGGGCCTGCTGCCATACCCACGGTGCGGCTGACGGAAGGCGCGCTGCTCGATGCGGCGCGGACGAATACCGGTCTCGCCGATTTCGGCGACGAGGCCGACTGGCGCGAGGGCTTCCAGCGCCTCGTGCAGAGCCTGAACGAGGAGGCCCGGCTCAATGCCGTCGGGCGCCTGATCGCCTTCAACGAGCTGCTGCGCCACCTCGAGAACCGCCTGCGCGTGACCGAGGACGTGAGGCGCCATCCGGAGATCCTGGACGTCGAGATCGTGAAGCCGCTCTTCATGGTGGGGCTGCCGCGCACGGGCTCCACCATCATGCACGACCTGCTGGCGAAGGACCCGGCCAACCGGGTGCCGATGACCTGGGAGTGCCACCTCATGTCGCCGCCGGCGGAAGCCGCCACCTACGAGACGGATCCGCGCATCGCCGTCTGCGAGCGGCACTTCGAGCAGACCTCGCGGGCACTGATCCCGGAGTTCCAGGCGCTGCACGAGATGGGTGCGCACCTCGCGCAGGAATGCCTGATGCTCAACGCCTTCGACTTCAAGAGCATCATCTTCGCCAACCAGTTCCGCATCCCGGGCTACCAGCACTGGGTGGAGAACGCGGACCAGATGTCGGTCTACCGTACCCACAAGCGCCAGCTCCAGTACATGCAGTGGCGCAACCCGCGCGAGCGCTGGGTGCTGAAGAGCACCGGCTATCACTGGGGCCTGGATGCGATCTGCAGGGTGTATCCCGACGCGCGCATCGTCATGACGCACCGCGATCCGCTGAAACTCATCGCCTCGCACTGCTCGCTGGTGTCCATGGCCTGCAGCATGGGCAGCGATGAAGTGGATCGGCTCGAGATCGGTCGCATGTGGAGCGCTTCGTGGGAGGATGCCATGCGTCGCTGCGTCGCCTTCCGCACGAGCGGCCGGCCTGAGGCGCGTGGCGTCTTCGACATGCATTTCCCGGAGATGCTGAAGGACCAGGTCGGCATGGCGCAGCGGATCTACGAGCATTTCGACATGTCGATGAGCAAGGAGGCGCTGCACCGCATGCGGAGCTTCCTCGAGCAGAACCCGCGGGATCGCCACGGCACGCACCGCTACACCCTCGAGCAGTTCGGGCTCGACCGCGTGAAGGAACGCGAGCGCTACCGCTTCTACCAGGACTACTTCAAGGTGGCCGAGGAATGAGCGGCGCTACGCTGGCCAGCGTCAAGGTCTGGGAAGACTTCTGTGAACAGCTGAAAGCGGCCGGTGCGGTGCTCGCCCGGCCGTCGACGCCGAAGGACGATCTCACGCAGGCGGAAGGCCTGCGCAAGCTCGCACGGATGATCCGCATGGGTCTCGAGGCTACCCTGGAGTACGCCGACACGAGCCACCCCGAGGTCTATCAGCTCGTCACGCCGACGACCCTCGGGGAAGGCGAGACCTCGGACGCCCGCTACTACCAGACGATGATCGACGGTCGCCGGTCCTACATCCTGAGTGGCGAGCGGGGCGGTGCGCCGTTCATCGAGTTCACGGTCTATGCCGGCAAGATCGGCATCGACGCGCACAGTGCGCAGGTGGGTGCGATCACCGAGCGCGAGCTCGCGGTCGGTGCAGACGGGCGCTACGAGATCGTGCTCTCGCCCGAGCAGCACCCGGGCAACTGGATCCGCACCACGCCGGAGGCCAGTTGTGTCTTCATCCGCCAGTACGCCCACGACTGGAGTCGCACGGTGGGCGCCACTTTCAGCATTCGCCAGCCTGGGGTCGAGACTGCGCCGCCCAACGTCACCCTCGCCCGGGTGATGAAGGCCCTGCCGCGCACGGCGGATTACGTGGCGAGCTCGAGCGGAATGTGGGCTGCCATCGTCGATCAGGCCCGCCAGGCGCCGCCGAACCGCTTCATCACCTTTCCCGACAAGGATCACGATGCGTCGCCCGAGATGCCCACCGGGCATCGTTTTTCCTCCGGCCACTTCCGACTGGAGCCGGATGAGGCGCTGCTCGTGAGATTCGCTCCGTCCCAGGTGCCTTACTGGGGCATGGACATCACCAACTACTGGTTCGAGCCGATGGCGTATCCGTCGCATCGCTCGCATCTCAACAACCAGACTGCGCGGACGGCGAGCGACGGCTCCGTGCAGATCACGATCGCCGCGCGGGATCCGGGCACCGGCAACTGGATCGACACCTGCGGTCACCGCGAGGGCATGATGATGCTGCGCTGGTCGCGCACCGCGCTGCCGGTGCCGCCGGTCACCACCGAAGTGATCAGGCTGAAGGCATGAGGCATGAATCACAGCTGCCGGTCGAGGGTGCCGCGGTGCGCAGCGCGCTCTACGCGGTCCTCGCCGAGGCCTTCACCTATCCGCGCGGCGAGTTGCTGGGAGCGATCCGCAGCGGCGAGCTCGCTCGGCGCCTGCGGGAGTGGACTGACCGGCTCGACCCCCCACTCACCGGTCCGGTGGACTGGGCTGCGCTCGCGGACGCCGGCCCCGGCGACGAGGCATTGCCGACCGAGTTTACGCGTCTCTTCGACCCCGGTACCTCGGCGCCGCCCTGTCCGCTGCACGGCGGCCTGCACGTCGGACCGCAGATGACCACGATGGAGGAAGTGCTGCGCTTCTACCATCATTTCGGGCTCGGACCGGCGGCCGGGAGCCGCGAGACGCCGGATCACCTGACCGCCGAGCTCGAGTTCCTGCACGTGCTGGCCTTCGGCGAGGCGGATCTTTGCAGCCGCGGAGAAGAGACAACGTCGTACCGGCTGGGCCGGCGGGATTTCATTGCTCGCCATCCGGGACGCTGGGTTCCGCTGCTGCGCGCGAAGCTCGAGCGGCAGCAGCCGATGGCCTTCTATTCCGAGCTGGTGGGCCTGCTGGAACGGTGCCTGGCGGCCGATCTGGCAGAGCTCGAGAGGCGGCACGGCGACGCCTCGCGCGAGCCGCACCGGAGCATTCCGGCATGAACGACGTGCAGATCGACCAGGGCATGCGCGAGACGCTCGAGCGGCAGAAGGCGGCGCAGCTCGCACAGGGATCGCCCGACTGGCGCACCCGCATCGACCGGCTCGATCGACTGGTCGCGCTGCTCAAGGAGAACGAGAAGGCGCTCTGCGAATCGCTGCAGGCCGATTTCGGCCAGCGCTCGATCGCGAACGCCGCGCTGACGGAGATCGCATTCCCGATCGCGGGGATCAAGTACGCGAAAAAGCACCTGCGCGCCTGGATGAAGGACGAGCCACGCAAAGTGGCGCTGCTGCCCCGGATGCTCGGCGCACGGGCGCGCCTGCGCTACCAGCCGCTCGGCGTCGTCGGCGTGATCACTCCCTGGAATTTTCCGGTCAATCTCACCGTCACGCCGCTGACCGACATCCTTGCCGCCGGCAACCGGGCGATGGTCAAGCCGTCGGAATTCACGCCGCGCAATTCGGCGCTGCTCGCGGAACTCGTCGCCCGGTATTTCAGCGCCGAGGAGGTAGCCGTGTTTCCCGGTGGCCTCGAAGCCGGTGCCGCATTCTCGGCGCTGCCCTTCGACCACCTGGTGTTCACCGGCGCGGGCTCCGTCGCCCGCCACGTCATGCGGGCGGCGGCCGAGAACCTCGTGCCGGTGACGCTCGAGCTCGGTGGCAAGTCGCCGGTCATCGTCAGCCGCGATCTGCCGTTCGACCTCGACAGGGTCGCGACCTGCATCGTCGATTTCAAGATGAGCAATGCCGGGCAGATCTGCCTCGCGCCGGATTACCTGCTGGTTCCGGAGGAGATGCTGCGCGAGCTGACCGAAGCCCTGCGCCGGGCCGTGGCACGCATGTACCCGACGCTGCTCGACAATCCGGACTACACGTCGATGATCAACGAGCGCAATTTCGCGCGCGTCCGTGGCTACAGGGACGCAGCGGCGGCGTCCGGCGCCGGGATCGTCGAGCTGAATCCCGCAGGCGAGGATTTCTCGGGCTCCGCGCATCGCAAGCTGCCGCCGTGCCTGGTCATCAATCCGGCGGACGACCAGCCGGTCATGCGCGAGGAAATCTTCGGACCGCTGCTGCCGATCCGGACCTACCGCGACATCGACCAGGCGCTCGAATTCATCAACCGCCGGGATCATCCGCTGGCCCTGTACTATTTCGGCCGCGCCGGCGGCGCCGAGCTCGAGCGTGTGCTCGCTCGTACCCAGTCCGGTGGAGTGACGGTCAACGACATCGCTACGCACACGGCCTGCGAGGACCTGCCCTTTGGCGGGGTCGGACCGAGCGGCATGGGCGCTTATCACGGCCACGAGGGGTTCAAGCGCTTTTCCCATGCGCGGGCGGTCTACGTGCAGTCGAGGATCAACCTGACGGATCTCTTCGGGGCGCGCCCGCCCTACGGGTCACGGTATCGCACCGTCATCGACGGCATGATGAAGTGACGCACGCAGCCACCGGGCCGATGGGGGAGGCCTTCGAAATGCAGGACGCAGTCGAGCAGAGCCAGAAGCGCCGGCGCCGTACCCAGGCGGAACGCAGCGCGGGAACCCGGGAGAAGGTCATCCAGGCGGTCATCGAGTGCATCGCCGAGGAGGGGCTGGCGAATGCCACGGCGGCGCGCATCGCCGAGCGCGCCGGCGTGACCTGGGGAGCCATTGCCCATCAGTTCGGCGACAAGGAGGCGCTGCTCCTGGCCGTCGTCGAGCGCAACATCCAGGCCATCGAGCGGGATCTCGCGGCAGCGCAGTCGGCGCGCAACCGGTCGCCGCGGGCACGGATTTCGCTGCTCATCGACCGTTCCTGGCAGCACATCAACCAGCCGTCGTCGGTGGCTTTCACCGAGCTGGTGCTCTATGGACGATCGCATCCGCAAGGCACGATCCGCAGGCGCCAGGCCGAGTTGACCTTCGCCTCGACGCGGAAGATCTGGCAGGAACTCTTCGGCGATCTCAATCTCGACGCCCGCAAGGTTGCGACTGCGCGATCCCTTGCGTCGGCGGCCATGCTCGGGATGACCGTGCAGCGCCTGCTGGAGCCCGTGCCGCCGAGCTACGGCAAGGAGCTCGAGGCCCTGAAGCGCACGATCGCCGAGATCCTGGAACTGCCGCCGGACTGAGCCGGGCGGGTCTTCGTCGCCACGTCGATCCGCTGGGGAGCCCCATGTTCGAGATCTTCGCTGCCACTCCGGAAAACCTCGGGCTCGACTCGATCGGTGATTTTGCCCGCCGCGTCGAGGCCATGGGCTACGACGGACTCTTCGTCTCCGATGCCGTGCACGATGGTCTGCTCCTGGCCGGCCAGGCACTCGCCGCGACTTCGCGCATCCGCGTCGGCATCTCGGTTCTGGTCGCCTTCCCGCGCAGCCCCATGAACGTGGCGCTCGCCGCGTGGGACCTGCAGAAGCTGTCCCGGGGACGCTTCGAGCTGGGGCTGGGCACGCAGGTCAGGCAGAACATCGAGGAGCGCTACTCCGCGCGCTGGCTCCCTCCCGCGGCAGGCATGAAGGAGTACGTGGGCGCGCTGCGCGCGATCTTCCGCGCCTTCCGCAATCCGCGCGAGCCGCTGAGTTTCACCGGCGAGCACTACCGCTTCACGCGCCTGCAGCCGTTCTTCAATCCCGGGCCGATCGACGCGCCCGACGTGCCGATCATGCTGGGGGCGGTGGGTCCGAAGATGCTCGCGCTCGTGGGCGAGGTGGCCGACGGCCTGCATACGCATCCGACCAACACCTCGACGCGCTATCTGCGCGAGGCGATCCTGCCGAACGTCGCAGCCGGAGCGGCGAAGCGCGATCCGGCGCTCGGCAGGCCGCTGATCTGCGCCAATGAGCTCGTCGCCGCGGGCTCCGATGCGGCCACCGTGGCCGCCGAGCGCGAGCGCTTCCGCAGCACGCTCGCCTTCGTGTTCTCC
>JAGOXN010000096.1 GCA_018059685.1 Steroidobacteraceae bacterium
CTCCCGAAGGGCATGGAGTGCGGCATCGTGAGCGGAAGTCGTGCTTGTCATGAGCCCGGGTCTCCTTCGAGCCACGCGATGGGGCAAGCGCGCAACGGAGTGGCTCGCCGCCTGCGAGCGAACGTGCGTCCTGGATGTGACGACATGGCCACAGTGGTCGGTGACGATGGTCACTCCACGCGCCGCTCCCCGTCAATTCCCCGACATGCGCGGTTCCGGCGGGTGTGTCGCGCAGGCGGGCGGTGCGGGACCGGCGTGCGACGCGAGCGTCGCAGTTCCGGGTCCAACCATCACGCCTCGGATTAGTCTGGTCAGACGATGTTGCTGGTGAAGGCCCTTCCTAGTCTCCAGCCGCGGCTCGACGGCCGGCTCAACGCGGGTCGCAGTCCGGGCCTTGGTCGAACGGGGAGAAGCAATGGACAAGAAGCGTCGGCTGATCGCTGCCGGGGCTGCCGACCGCAATGCAGCGAGTGCGCGTCCGCCCCGCGTCCGAAGGGAGCCGACGAGGCTCAGGCAACAGATTGCCGAAATGCTCGACCGGGAGGCCATCCGTCAGCTGGCGATCGCCTATGCCCGTTTTGCACGCACCAGGGACGTGGGCGGAATCGTCGGCCTGTACGCAAAGGACGCCGTCTTCGACGCGCTGCGGCCCGCGCCATGGCCGTCCATCCACGGTCATTGCTTCGAGATGCTGGCAAGCAACCGGGCCGAGGGCTCCGTGTACATCGAGCTCGGCAAGGGTGGAGAAGGACACCGTGCATCGCACATCGCCTGCTTCCGCGACGACTACGTCAAGGAGGAAGGCGTGTGGAAGTTCCGCTCGCGCCGCCTGTACGCCGTCCCACTGCCGATGCCCGGCGTCGGACCCGAGTGACTCAGGGGACCTCATGCCAGCATTCGGAATCCGCTTCGATCTGCGCAATCCAGGCCTGAGCAACTGCACCATGGCGGAGCGTGTCGATGCCGCGCTCGAGATGGGTGCCTGGGCCGACCGACTGGGGGCACGCCTGATCGTGCTCGCCGAGCACCATGGGTCGGAAGATGGCTATCTGCCGAGCCCGCTCACTCTCGGCGCCGCGATGGCGGCCAGGACGCGTACAGCGACGGTTCAGCTGTTTCTGATCGCCTCGTTCTACGATCCCCTGCGTCTGGCGGAAGACCTTGCGGTCCTCGACCTGATCGGCAAGGGACGCATCGACGTGAACCTCGTGGCCGGATACGTCCCGGGCGAATTCGCGATGTTCGGCGTGCCGATGTCCGAGAGACCGGCCCGCATGACCGAAATGGTGAGGACGCTCAAGGCCGCGTGGACCGGTGAGCCGTTCGATTATCGTGGCCGTACGGTTCGAGTCCAGCCGACTCCGTTCCGCCGCGGCGGTCCGCGGCTCACGCTCGGCGGCAGTTCCGAAGTCGCCGCTCGTCGGGCCGCTCGCATTGCGGATGGCTTCGCGCCCAACCTGCCCGCGCTCTGGGAGTTCTACCGCGACGAGTGCCTGAAGCTGGGCAAGTCCGATCCGGGCCCGACGCGTCGTGCATCGGCTGCGGTCACGATGCTGTCCCACGACCCGCACAGCGCCTGGGACGAGCTGGCTCCGTACTTCCTGCATGAAGCCAATGCCTACGCCGCCTGGGAGGCCACGCGCTCCGGAGATGGATTGCACCAGCGTGCGGCGGATTCCGGGGATCTGCGCAAGGCGGGCGTTTATCGCGTGCTGTCGCCGCAGGCGTACCTCGAAGAACTTCGTGGCGCAGGTCCGGCGGCCTTCGTCATGCTTCATCCGATGGTGGGCGGAATCCCGCCCGAGCGCGCGTGGCAACATCTGCGGCTCTTCGAGCAGGAGGTGCTCCCGGGATTGCAACGATGAAGATCGCGCACCCTGTCGAGGCGAGTTGCGCGACCGCCGTCACAGCCGGCCGGGAAGCCGGCAGTCTGGCTTTCGGCCGCGCAGAAAAACGTGGACAATCGGTCCGCCGCGGTCAGGTACCGCGCAAGCCCACAAGAGACCAGATGGCGAAAGCACGGGGTTTGGAGCACGCGGTCAAGCATTCCGGGCGGGTCAGGGGCCGAAGTCTCTCGCAGCTGCTTGCCGCGAGGCGGATGCCACTCGAGCGATACTGCGAGCTGCTGGAACTCGTCTATCAGGGTCCGCTCGAGACCATCCCCTGCAGCAGCGCCATGCTGCAGCTGCGGGGCTGGCTGCGGGCGAACGAAGTCGTTCTCATCCTCCGCCCGCCCGGGGAGAATGCGATGGGTCTGGTCATGCGCGACGGTGACCAGAAGTCGCAGCTCTACAATTACGTCTACACGCAGTTTCCGATCTTCTCCCTCGACCCTTTCGTCGGACTGCCGCCGGAGCAGGCGGTGACGCTCGACGAGATCGTCGATCCGGAGAAGTACGTCCAGGGCGAATTCTTCCGCCAGTACGTCGAGCCCAGGCACGTGCGCTACGTCCTTGGGGCCGACATTCACGGGGAGGCGGGACGGGAATTCCGGCTGCGCTTCACGCGCCCACCAGAGGCCAGGGATTTTTCCACGAGCGACAAGGCTCTCGTCGAGGCGCTCATCCCGCACTTCAAGAGCGCCCTCAATCTCCACACCCGCCTCGGGCAGATGGAGACGGAGATGAAGCTCTACGCGAACGTCATGAGCAGCATGCTGGTCGGCTCGCTGATCCTCGACGGGGCGGGGACGTTGCTGCACGCCAACAGCGTCGCACAGGCGATCCTGGCAGAGCGCGACGGGCTCATCGTCGGCCCAGGGGGGCTCTCGGCCGAGTACCGCGGCGAGCACAAGGAACTGCAGCGCTTGATCCGCCAGGCCCTCGAGATGCCGCCCGGGACGCTGACGGTTGCCGAAGCGATCTCGATCACCCGCCCCTCGGGTCGCGCGAGCCTGAGCCTGCTGATCCGTCCGATTCCCCCCTCGGAGTGCTCGGAAGGCCCGAATCGGCCGACCGCTGCCGTCTTCATCCGGGATCCCGCGAGAAATCTCTCGCCATCGGTCGAACTCATGCAGCGCCTCTTTCACTTCACTCTTGCGGAGGCGAAGCTGGCGCTGCTGCTCGCCGACGGGATTTCGCTCGACGAGGCAGCCGATGCGATGGCGATCCGCAAGAACACCGCGCGCGCGCACCTGCGTGCGGTGTTTTCCAAGACCGGCGTCAAGCGCCAGACGACGCTCGTGCGGCTGCTCCTGAACAGCGTCGCATCGATCAGCTGAAACGCGCCTCACCGCACACGCCGGCATTGTTGCCGTGGCATGACAGTGTATTGCGTTTTCCCGGGTTGCAATCGGCTGCGCCCCGATTCCAGACTTCGTCTGATTCGCCCGCCCACATTCGCCTGAGAGACATGAGATGGAAATGAACGACATGGTCATCGTCAGCGTGGATGACCACATCATCGAGCCGCCCACGATGTGGGACCGGCACCTGTCCGCGAAGCACGAGGACATCAAGCCGCAATGGAAGGAGCGCGACGATGGCTCGCAGTACTGGGTCATGGAAGGCAGGATCCTGCAGAACTTCGGGCTGTGTGCCGCCGCCGGACGGGTGCGCGAGGAACTCGGTACGGAGTCCGAGAGACTCGACCAGATGCGCGCCGGCTGCTGGGACATCAAGGCGCGCATCGAGGACATGAACGCCAATGGCATACTCGCCTCGGTCAACTTCCCGACCTACGTCGACCTCGATGGATCGTTCTTCCAGTCTCTGCCCAACCAGGAGAACGCGCTGATCCTGCTGCGCGCATACAATGACTGGCACATCGACGAGTGGTGCGGGGCCTACCCCGGGCGCAACATTCCGATGGCGATCGTTCCCTTCTGGAACATCGAGGCGGCCGTGGCCGAGATCCGGCGGGTCGCAGCCAAGGGCTGCCGCGCCATCAGCATGTGCGACAACCCGTCACTGAAGGGCTGCCCCAGCATTCACAACGCCCACTGGGAGCCTCTGTGGCGCGTCTGTGCCGAGCACGACGTCGTCATCAATCTCCACATCGCGTCCGGGGCCCGGGCGCCGCATGCTTCGATGGAGTCGCCGATCGACTGCTGGATCATCAGCATGCCGATGGCGGTCGCGAACTCCGCCGCCGACTGGCTCTTTCTGAACGCCCTCGATCGTCATCCGAACCTGAAGATCTGCCTGGCCGAGGCAGGGATCGGCTGGATCCCGGCCCTCGTCGAGCGAGCCGACTTCGTCTACGGCCATCATCGCGCGTGGACCCACGCGGACTTCGGCACGGGCCGCCTGCCCAGCGATCGCTTTCGCGAGCACTTCCTGACCTGTTTCATCGAGGACCGGTTCGGTCTGCGTAACGTCGATGCCATCGGCGAGAACAACATCGCCTACGAGTGCGACTATCCGCACTCGGATTCGGTGTGGCCGCATACGCCCGAGCGTCTGCACGAGGGCATGAAGCATCTGCCGGATGCCACGATCGAGCGGATCACCCATGCGAATGCGCTCGATGTGTTCAAGTTCGACGCGATCGGCATGCTCGGCGGCCGGAAGAACTGCACCGTCGGCGCGCTGCGTGCGCAGGCGAAGCACGTGAACACGACACCGGTGTCCTATGGCGGCGTGCATCCTCTGCCGGACGGCGCCAGGCCACGTCCCGTGACCTCTGGTGACGTGGCGCGTGTGGTCGAGGCGCTCAACAAGTCGGCGGCCTGACGTGGCCGTGGCCGTGGCCGCACGCTCATGAGCCGGCCGCTCGCGGGCATCAAGGTCGTCGAGGTGTCGATGTGGGCCTTCGTGCCCGCGGCGGGCGCGGTGCTCGCCGACATGGGAGCGGAGGTCGTCAAGATCGAGCCGCACGCGGGCGACCCGATGCGCTCGCTCACGTACTGCGGCATCGCACCTGGCGCCTACGGCTTCACCTTCCTTTGGGAGATCTTCAACCGCGGCAAGCGCAGCATGGCCGTGGACCTCAACGTTGCTGGAGCCACGGAGGTGCTGCACCGGTTGCTCGAGGACGCCGACGTCTTTCTCGTGAGCCTGCTGCCTTCCGCACGCCGCAAGCTGAAGATCGACGTCGAGGACATCAGGAGCCGTCACCCCAGGCTCATTTACGCCGTTGGCAGCGGTCAGGGCACCTCCGGGCCCGAGGCAGACAAGGGTGGCTACGATTCGCTCTCGTTCTGGGCCCGCGGCGGAGTCGCCTCGGCGGTGACTCCAGCCGGCGCTCCCCATGTGCTCGGACAGCCAGGGGGCGCCTTCGGCGACAGCATCAGCGGCGCGATCCTGGCGGGTGGTATTGCCGCAGCTCTCGCCCAGCGCGCGACGACCGGCAAGGTCTCGGTGGTGGATGCGTCGCTCCTCGGCACCTCCATGTGGGTGATGCAGACGGGCATCGTCGGCGCGGCGCTCGCGGGCGTGAACGAGCTGCCGAAGCTCAGTCGCGACGTGGTTCCTAACCCGCTGGTGAACAGCTACCGCACCGCTGATGGCCGTTTCATCGCGCTCTGCATGCTGCAGGGCCAGCGCTACTGGCCGGGCTTCTGCGAGGCTGCGGGGCGCCCGGACCTCATCGATGATCCGCGCTTCGACAGTGACGAGAGCCGGGCGACCAACCTCCAGGCCTGCGTGGCCGCGCTCGACGACCTATTCGCTGGCCATACGCTCGAGGAATGGCAGACGATCCTCGCCCGCCAGGAAGGGCAGTGGAATATCGTGCAGCAGGCCGGGGAACTGGCGCGAGATCCACAGGCGCTGGCCAACCGCTTCATTCAGGACGTCGACTATGGCGACGGCCGCACGATCAAGATGGTCAGCACGCCTCTGCAGTTTGACCGCCATGCACTGGACGCCCGGCCGGCCCCCGGACTCGGTGCGCACAGCGACGAAGTGCTGGCGGAGATCGGCTACAGCGAGGAGCAGATCATCGACCTCAAGGTGGCGGGCATCGTCTTCTGACCGCCCGGAGCGCTTTAGTCCGATCAGACGATTCCCCGGCCAACCCTGCTCACAAAAAATCCGGGGCATGCGTTTCGAGCCCAGCCCCGGCGAGGCGGCCTTTCGCGGCGAGGTGCGCGCATTCATCGAGCGGCATCTGCCGCCGGACATGGCACGTCGCAGCTACATCCGCTCGCAGCCGCCGGACATCGAGGACTACCGCCGCTGGCAGCGGATCCTTCACGACCGTGGCTGGGGGGCGCCGCACTGGCCGGTCGAGCACGGCGGCACTGGCTGGACGGCGATGCAACGGCACATCTTCATGGAGGAGATCTATCGCGCCGATGCCATCGACTATGGCTGGCAGGGCACGCACATGCTCGGTCCCGTGCTCATCGCCTTCGGTTCGGAGGCGCAGAAGCGACGCTACCTGCCGCCCATGTTGCGGGGTGAGGAAGTCTGGTGCCAGGGATTCTCCGAACCCAATGCCGGATCGGATCTCGCAAGCCTGCGCACGCGCGCGGAGCGCAAGGGCGACGAGTGGGTGATTCACGGACAGAAGATCTGGACGAGTGATGCCGCCGAAGCGGACTGGGGGTTCTTCCTGGTGCGAACCGATCCCTCGGCCAAGCCACAACGTGGCATCTCGATGCTGCTCGTGCCGATGAGCGCACCGGGCATCCGCATCCGCCCGATCGAGGCGCTGAATGGCGGGCACGATCTCAACGAAGTCTTCCTCGACGGCGTGCGCGTGCCGCATGAGAACCTGGTCGGGGAGGCAGGCCAGGGCTGGACGTACGCGAAGTACCTGCTGGAGAAGGAGCGTACCGCCAGCGCCTATCTCTATCGCAACAAGCGCGAGCTCGAGAAGGCACGGCAGATCGCCCGTGCCGAGCGTGTCGGGGGCATGCGCCTCATCGACACGCCGGAGTTCGCGCGGAAGATCGCGCGAGTGGCAGCCGACCTGCTCGCCCTCGAGTGGTCGGTGCTGCGGATCCTGGCGGAAGAGGAGAACCCGCAGGACATGGACGCCGTGGTGTCGGCACTCAAGATCCGGGGCTCGGAGATGCAGCAGCGCGTCGCGGAGCTGCAGATCGATGCGCTCGGCCCGCGTGCATTGCGGGTATTCGGTCCGCTGGACCGCAGTACTGAAGTGATCGAAGGCACGTCGCTCTGGCCGGCGTACGTGCCGGGGCGCCTGGGACAGTTCCTGTATGCCCGTGCCGCGACGCTCTACGGCGGCACGCGCGAGGTGCAGAAGAACATCATCGCCCGGCGTGCCTTCGGGCTGTGAGGCGCCGCTTGGATTTCGATCTCACCGACGAACAGCAGCTGTTGCGCGATGGAGCGCGGCGCTTCTTTCGCGAGCACTATGGCTTCGAGCGACGCAGAGCATTGCTCGCCACCGGGACCGGGATGTCCGCTGAATGCTGGGCCCGCTATGCCGAACTCGGCTGGCTGGCGCTCGGCCAGCCGGAAGAGGCGGGTGGCTGGCCCTGTTCCTTCGTCGAGACGGCGGTCCTGCTGGAAGAGTTCGGGCGCGTCCTTGCGCTCGAACCCTATGTCTCCACGGTCGTGCTATGCGGTCACATACTCGGGCGATGCGTGCGTGGCGAACTGCGTCGCCCGACACTGCAGGCGATCACGGAGGGTCACGCCCGCCTGGCCTTCGTGCGCCACGCGCCCGACGGTTGGGACCCTGGTGATCGACCCGCAGTCGTCGCGGCGCGTGACGGCGAGCGGTTCCTGCTGAAGGGCTCGCAATGCTGCGTGTACGATGCGCCGGCAGCGGATCGCCTGATCGTGTCGGCGCAGACCGAGGGTGTGGACGGCTTGGGACTGTTCCTGGTCGATGCCGGCGTCCCGGGTTTGCGGATGCGTGCCTACCCTCTCGTCGACGGCTCGCGGGCCGCGGACGTCGTGCTCGACGATGTGCAGGTTCCGGCTTCATGCCTGCTCGCCGACGGTGACGTGGCCCGTGACCTCGTGACGGAAGCGCTGGATCGCGCCACGCTCGCGCGGGTCGCCATGGCTCTCGGCGCCATGGAGTGCGTGCTGAGTATGACGGCGGACTACCTCAAGGCGCGCGTGCAGTTCGGGCAGCCGCTCGGACGCTTCCAGGCCTTGCAGCACCGACTCGCGGAGATGTTCGTGGAAGTGCAGGAAACCCGCTCGATCCTCTGCTGCGGGCTGGCGCATGTGGACGCGGCCGCCGCGCAGCGCAGTGCCATGGTGTCTGCCGCCAAGGTCGTCACGTCGAATGCCGCGAGAGTCGTCGGGTCGCAGGCGATCCAGTTGCACGGGAGCATCGCCATGACCGCCGAATACGCGGCCGGTCATTTCTACCTGCATCTGCTCGCCTTCGAGAAGATCTACGGCGATTCGGATCGGCATCTCGATCGCTTTGCCGCACACGCGGTCACCTGCGACTGACCGGTTTCGAGGACACCATGCAGTTGTCGCGTACGCCGGAGGAGGAGCAGTTCCGCGACGAGGTCCGCACATGGCTGCGCGCGAACGTGCCCCGCGGGAAGCGTCCCCGCACGGGCGCGGCCCTGCGCGAGTACGACCTCCAATGGCAGCGTCGTCAGTATGAAGGCGGCTGGGCCGGGATCTCCTGGCCGCGGGAGTATGGCGGGCGCGGCCTGTCGCTCACGCAGCAAGTGATCTGGTATGAGGAGTGCGCGGCGGCCCAGGCGCCTGTGGGCGGCTCGACCTTCGTGGGCCTGTCGCATGCGGGACCGACCCTGATCGTGCGCGGCACCGAGGAGCAGAAGCACTTCCACCTGCCGAGAATCCTGCAGGGCGAGGTGGTCTGGTGTCAGGGATTTTCCGAACCGAACGCGGGCTCGGATCTCGCGAGCCTCAGGTCCCAGGCTCGCATCGAGGGTGACAATCTGGTCGTCAACGGCTCGAAGATCTGGACGTCCTACGCCGCCATGGCCGACTGGCAGGAACTCCTGGTTCGCACCGACCCGGGCGCGCAGCGTCACAAGGGCCTCACCTGGGTGATCTGCGACATGCATGCTCCCGGCATCACGGTCCGGAAGATTCCGACCCTGTCGGGCACTGGAAACCTGTGCCAGGTGTTCTACGACGAGGTACGCATCCCGCTCGCCAACGTGGTGGGCGAAGTAAACGGCGGCTGGGACGTGTCGATGACCACGCTGGGGTTCGAGCG
>JAGOXN010000418.1 GCA_018059685.1 Steroidobacteraceae bacterium
CCGCCGAGCAACGCATAGGCCAGCGCGGCGGCCACGAACCAGCGGTTGCGAGGAAGCACCGCCCGATCTTAGCCCGGGCCGGGCGAGGAACCTTGACCCAGGTCAACCATGTGTCCGGCCGCGTTGCTTCATACCTCGATCCGATCGACGCGAACGCGACCCCATATCAGTTGCCAGGCCAGCAGGAGGCACAGCGCGGCGCCGAGCACGAGGAGATGCCTGCCGAGCAACTGCTGATCGCTCAGGAGATAGTTGCTGCAGAGGCGCATGGGCGAGACGAGATAGAGCCAGCCCATGCGGAATGCGGAGGCGGTCAATTCGAGCAGGAACACCCCCCGCACGACGAAGGCCATCAGCGGCCAACTGAGCGCCAGCGGGACTCCGATCAGCAGGGGGATACTCGTGAATTTCGCGGCGGCGACCCATGCCTCGTCGACCGACGCGTCCAGCATCCGCGGCAGCATCCACATCGCAGCCGTGACGGAAGCGAGCAGCACTCCGGTGACACCGGCGCTGTTCCATCTCGCGAGCGCCGCGTCGACCCGGCGCGGGACCGCACCGGAAATCAGCCAGCCCGCTATCACCAGCAGTGGAATCTGCACCAGCATCTGCGCGGTCATCGTAGCCTGCAGTGCCTGGCGGATCGGCGGCACGACCAGCAGCATCCAGAGCAATGCTCCTTCCAGCGCGAGTACTCCGGGTGCGGACTTCACGAGTCGAGCCTCGCCAGCAGATACTGCACTGCGGCCTGCGGGTCGTCCCAATCCAGGATCGCGACCAGGGACCCTTCCGGATCGACCACCGCAATCGAGGAGTTATGAACGAATCCACCGAGTCCATCGGGTACCGCGGTGATGCCGAACACGCGACTCAATGCCGCGAGGCCCGCCGACGCGATCGGACGTGCGGCAATCCAGCCGGACCCATGGTCACCGGAGCGCCGCTGGTAGGCAGCGAGCCGTGGCGGATCGTCGTGCTCAGGGTCGAAGCTGATGCTCAGCAGCGTCACCTGGCCTCGCGCGATCGGCGCGGCCAGGCGCTCCTGGAGGCGCGCGAACTCGCTCCCTTGCACCGAACAATACGTCGGGCAGCGCGTGTAGATGAAATCCACCAGGACCCAGCGGCCGCGAAGCGCGTCGAACGTCACGCGTCGTCCGTCCGCAGTCTGCAGCGGCACCTCGGGCAGGGCGCGCGGGTGCCTGCGTATGTCGACCCGACGCGCGGTTTCCGTGGTGAACGCGCTCAACCCGTCCGTCGCGAGCGAGAGTACCGCGATGCCGGCCGCCAGGATCAGCAGGCTAGCGAGTAGCGCCCGCAGGGCCGCCATGGTGTGCATCGCGGGCCGGCAGCGACCTGAGCAGCCCCACGGTGATGCGGAAGGCGAAATACAACATGCCGAGCACCACCAGGGCCGCTCCCAGCGACCCGACTTTGTCAGTGGCGGTCCAGGCGGGTAGATGCGTAGCCATGCGGCGCGCGACGCTCAGGTGGCCGGCTTCCAGAAACGCGAACACGAACACGAGGCCCCCACCGAGATAGGTGAAGAAGCCCAGCCGGTCGGAGCCGGAATCAGGCGCGGCGTTCACCCGGCTGCCGATGACGTGGAACATGAGCGCCAGCACCATCGCCAGCACGCCGAGCAGCAGGTAGAAATGGAAGTGACCCGGGACCCATTGCGTGTTGTGCATCACGAGATTGAAGCGGACCGTGCCGTCGAGGATGGCCGGCACGATGCCGGCCGCCCAGCCGAACATCGAAAGGGCGATCAGCCGCGAGGGCATCGTCCAGCGGATTCCGGAACGATGGATGTTGGTGAGAGCCCCGTACATGGTCACCAGGAACACCGGGAATCCGGCGCCCCAGGACACCACCTGACCCAGGATGGTGAGCCAGCGCGGCTGCACGAAATCCATCAGGAGGTGATGCGGGTAAACGACGATCACGAACAGTGTGCTCACCGCCCACGACCACAGGAACGGTCGCGAGATCGGGTACGGCTTGCCGGTGTATCGCGGCAACAGTTCGTAGACGGCGATCACGCCCATGTAGATGGTCGCGTTGATGTACATGTGACCGAACCAGTAGGTCAGGTTCTTGACGACCAGCGCGTCGAGTGCGATCTGCGGGTAGAAGGCGTTGATGAGGCTCATCACCAGGGCCACGGAGCCGGCAAGGATCCCGAGTGAATTGGCGATGATGACCATCGTACTGGCCACGACTGCCTTGGGATGCTCGGGGTCGATGGTGCCCCCGAAAAGCCACTGCAGGCCGAGCGCGCGTCCGAGATTCCCGTGCACCCTGATGATCGCGGCGGCGGCGTCAAGGTAGAACAGCAGGCTGCCCACGCCGATCAGGAGGTAACCCAGCATGAACAGCGCTGCCGCGTTCGAGGTCCACAGTCCCAGGCCGCGCACCGGCATGGGATACAGGAATGTCCACAGGGCTCCGTAGCCGCCGATGAAGATGGACGCGATGATGCACAGGGCGCCGAGCATGAACAGCACATAGTTGGTCAGGAACGCCCAGAGGTGCAATCGCACGTACTTGCGCAGGAAAAACCACATCACCGCCGTCGTTGCCAGCGAGGCGGCACCGACCATGCCGGCGCCGTGCATCGACAGGAGCTTGTAGAAGAGATCCGGCTGCACGGCGAGCCACGTGGCCTGCGCCATGCGCATGGTCAGACCGATCAGCATCAATCCCGCGAACAGTGCCACCGCAGTGACGATGTAGAGGTTGAA
>JAGOXN010000419.1 GCA_018059685.1 Steroidobacteraceae bacterium
ATCTACATGCTCTGCACCGGTGGCACGACCGGCATGCCCAAGGGCGTCATGTGGCCGCACAAGGCAATCTTCATGGCGGCGCTCGGCGGCGGCGGCATTTACTTTGGCCGCCCGCCGATCAGGCGTCCCGAGGAACTGTCGGAGTTCGTGCCGCACGGCCCGCCGCTGGTACTCTTCCCGGCCGCACCGATGATGCACGGAGCGGCCATGTGGGCCACGCTCATCAGCCTGCTGTCCGGGCACACGGTCGTGGTCAATGACGAGACGCGGTTCGATCCCGATCACGTCTGGGACGTCGCCGTGCGCGAGGGGGTCAACATCCTGTCCGTGGTCGGCGATGCGATGGCCCTGCCGCTGATCCGCGCGCTCGAGCAGCACCCCGGGCGCTGGGACCTGTCGCGCCTGTACATCTTCGGCAGCGGCGGCGCCATCTTCACCGAGCAGGCGCAGCAGCGGCTCCGGGCCCTGCTGCCGCACATCAAGACGGCCAATGGCATGGGCTCGTCGGAGTCGGGCACCCTTGGCGGCCGCGAGAACGCCGACCGCACGGGTGGTGCCATCGTGCTGGATGCGCGACCCGACCTCGCCCTGATCGACGACGAGGGCCGGATCGTCACTGCACCGGGCGCCGAGGGCACGCTCGCGCGCACCGGCTACGTACCCATTGGTTACTACGGTGATCCGGTGAAGTCGGCTGCCACCTTCGTCAAGATCGATGGCCGCGTGTGGGCCGTCACCGGTGACCGCGCGCGCATCGACGATGCCGGAAACTTCGTCGTGCTCGGCCGCGGCTCGCAGTGCATCAACACCGGCGGCGAGAAGGTCTACCCCGAAGAGGTGGAGGAAGCGGCCCTGCGCCACGAAGCCATCAAGGACGTCCTGGTGGTCGGCGTGGCCGACGAGCGCTGGGGCCAGAAGGTGACGGCGGTGGTCGCGCTGCTGCCGGAGAAACAGTTCGACCAGGCGGATTTCGAGCGAGTCTGCCGGCAACGGCTCGCAGGCTACAAGGTCCCGCGCGCGGTCGTGATCGTCGACGAGGTCAAGCGCAGTCCCGCCGGCAAGGCGGACTACGGCTGGGCAAAGCGGGTGGCGGCGGAGCGTGCCGGGGCCTGATGCCCAAGGATTCCTAGGGTCGGACCCGCCCCTTGCGGATCAGTTGCTGCAGGTCGAGCATCATCGGACCCGCGGCCAGTTCAGCAGCATCGGGATCCGAGACCAGCCAGACCAGGGCGTTCGCGATGGCCTGCGGTTGCATGGCACCGTACTGCTGCTCGAGCACCCCCCCATCGCCGAGCGTGGCCGTCACGGCCTCGGTGCTCACCAGGCCCGGGTTCACGGTGAAGGCACGAAGCCCCTGGCTCCCGAATTCGACGTTGATGCACCCGGACAGCCGCGCCAGGGCCGCCTTCGAGGCACCGTAGGCATAGCCCCAGGCACCCTGGTCGGCCGGCACGGGCGGATCATCCTTGCCAGCGCCCGAACTGACATTCACGATCTGCCCGCCGCCCTGGGTCACCATGACCGGCAGGGCGCGCTGGACCAGATGGAACGGCGCGACCACGTTGCCCCACAGAGTGCGCTGCAGTGCTGCGTCGGTCAGGTCGCGCAGCATCGCGTTCGATTCCCGGTCCTGGTATACGGCGTTGTTCAGGAGTACGTCGATGCGGCCGTAATGGCCGAGCACCGCATCGAACGCGGCATCGAGCGAGGCGGCGTCCATCAGGTCCATCGGATGCGAGTACACCTCCGCACCGGCAGCGCGCACTGCCGCGGCCGTGGCCGCCAGGCTGCCCGCCATCAGGGTGCCGTCGGGGCGTCGCAACTGGTGGTCCAGGCGCTGTCCTTCGGTCTGCGTCCGCGCCGTAATCGCGATACGCCAGCCCTTCCGGGCGAACGCCAGGGCTGCGGCTGCACCTATGCCCCGGCTGGCGCCGGTGATGAGGACGACACGTTGCTTGGTGTTCACGGTGGCTCCGGGGTCGTCGATGCAGCTTGCGTGTCGGGGATGGCCCGGGCATCGTCTCTTCGGACGACGAGACCGCGCTGCTCGATGCGTCGAGCGGTGAGGACCCTGCGCCGGATGTGAGTCGCAGGAATGCGCCGTGATGAATGTTCAGCCAACAGGAGGTAGGCGGCAATGCTCAAATCCATGAATGCCATGGACATCATGATGCTGGCGATGGAGACGCCCGAGACGCCCATGCACGTGGCAGGCGTGCAGATCCTGCGCAAGCCCCGCGGTGCCGGTCGCGACTATGTGCGCAGGCTGCGCGAACGACTGATGAGCATCCCGGCGGGCGGCGCGCCGTTCAATTACCGGTACTCAGCAGGCGGGTCGCTGCCGGGCATTCCGGGCTGGGAGGTTCTGGACGAGGTCGATCTCCGCGATCACGTCTTTCATCACGCGCTGCCGTGGCCGGGGACCGAGAAGGACTTATTCGAGCTCGTCTCGCGCCTCAACTACGGTGTCCTCGACCGCTCGAGACCGATGTGGGAGCACCACCTGATCGAAGGTCTCACTGGCAACCGTTATGCGACGTTCTCGCGCATTCATCATGCCTACATCGATGGCCAGTGGGGCATCAGACTCTATCGGGAGACGACCAGCGCAGATCACGACAAGCGCGGCCTGCCGCCATTCTGGGCCGTGAAGATGGCGGACAGGACCGGGGCGGAATCGAAGGAGCCCAGCGAGCCGCACGCAGAGCCCGGGCGTGGCTGG